>DASXJM010000559.1:0-8494 GCA_036497405.1 Streptosporangiaceae bacterium
AAAGGTAACTTCGGGTCCCCAAGAGGGGTACCAAAGTTACCTTTCATCCCCTGCCCGCCACCGCCCCCGGGGCCGCTTTATGCTCAGCCGGTGCCCCGATTCCTCTATCTGGTCCGGCACGGCGACGCCTCCCCGCACGACGGGCCGCTCAGCGCGACCGGGCGGGAACAGGCCCGGCTGGTGGCCCAGCGGCTGCGGCCGGTACCACTCGCGGCCATCTGCCACGGCCCGCTGCCCCGGGCCGCCCAGACCGCGGCCGTCATCGTCGGCGGTTTCCCCGGAGTCCCGGTGACCGCCTCCGAGCTGGCCGGTGATTACATGCGGCCCGACGACGGGCCCGGTGGTGGCCCGGATCTCCCGGCCCGCTTCGCGGCCTTCCTGGCCAGCTACACGCCAGCCGAGCGCGCCCAGGGCCGCGAGCTGGCCCCGGCCGCCCGCGATCGCTTCTTCGCCCCCGGCCCGAGCGGCGCCGACACCCACGAGCTGGTGGTGACCCACAACTTCCTGATCGGCTGGCTGGTCAGCCTGGCGCTGGCCGCGCCCGCCTGGCGCTGGCTCGGCCTGAACCAGATGAACGCCGCCCTGAGCGTGATCGCCTGCGCTGAGGGTGAGCCGCCCCGCCTGATCAGCTTCAATGACGCCGCCCACCTGCCGCCCGAGTTGCGCTGGACCGGCCTCCCGGCCGCCGCGACGCCACCCTCCGGCTGATAACAGCAAGAAGCGCCGCGGCGCCCGGCGGCCTCCGCCCCGGCGGCCTCCGCCCCGGCCGTCTCCGCCCGGGCAGCCTCCGGCCAGGCGGGCCGCCCCACCCTCAGGTCAGGCCGCGGGGACCCGCCACACCAGGGCGGTGCCGGGGCCGCCCGGGCCGCCGGCCGGGCCCAGCTCGAGCAGGCCGTTCAGGCTGCCCGCCCGCTGGGCCAGGTTGCGCAGGCCGCTGCGGTGCACGCCGTCCGGGATCCCGACGCCGTCGTCGGTGACCCGCAGGACCAGCTGGCCGGCCGGGTCCACCGCCACGCTGACCTCGACCCGGGTCGCCCGGGCGTGCCGGGCCGTGTTGGACAGCGCCTCGCGCAGCGCGGTCAGCAGGTATTCGGCCGCGTCCGCGCCGACCGGGCCGTCCAGGCCCTGGCCGAGCCGCAGCGACGGGGCGAAGCCGAGCATGACCGCCATCTCGTCCACGATGGCCACGATCTCCGAGCGCAGGCTGACCGTCGGGTTCTCGGCCCGCGACTGCAGCGCGAAGATCGTGGCCCGGATGTCCTTGATCGTCTCGTCCATGGCGTCGACCGCGTTGCGGACCCGGCTGGCCACCTCGGGCGCGGTGATCATCGGCACCGAGCCCTCCAGCGACATGCCGGTGGCGTAGAGCCGCTGGATGACCAGGTCGTGCAGGTCCCGGGCGATGCGCTCGCGGTCCTCGTACAGGGACAGCCGCTCCGCGTCCCGCCGCCGGGCGGCCAGCTCCAGCGCCACCCCGGCCTGGGCCGCGAACGAGGCGATCAGGTCGAACGCGGCCGGGGTCAGCGGCGGGCTGCCCCGGCGGCGGCCCACGCTCAGCACGCCGCGGACGTTGCCCGGCACGCCCAGCGGAAACACCGTCATCGGGCCCACGTGCTCCAGCGGGGCCAGGGTCACCTGCGCGGCCCGCGGATCCGCGGTGTAGTCCGGCACCATCAGCGGCTGCCCGGTCGTCATCACCTGGCCGGACAGTGACCGGTCCGAGGGCAGCATCAGCCCGCGGATCTCGGCCGCGCCCTCGCCCTCCGCCGAGACGATGTTGACCCGGCGCCCATCGTCCTCGGGGATGCCCACGAACACCACGTCCGCGCCGGTCAGCTCGTGGACCTGGGTGGTCACCGCGGCCAGCACGTGCCGCGGCTCGGTCCCGGACAGCAGGCTGATCGTGACCTCGCCGCTGGCCCGCAGCCAGCGGTGCTGGCGCTGGGCCTCGTCGTACAGCCGCGCGTTCTCGATGGCCACGCCCGCCGCCGCGGCCAGTGCGTTCAGCACCGCCCGGTCGTCGGCGGTGAACTGGCCGCCGCCGCGCTTCTCGGTCAGGAACAGGTTGCCGAACACCTGCTCGCCGACCTGGACCGGCACGCCCAGGAAGCTGCCGGTGGGCGGGCTGCCGTCCACGGTTCCGGCCGGGTCCGGGTGCGCCCCGGACTCCAGCAGCCGCTCCTCGTCACCGGCCAGGGAAAGCGCTCCGTAGCAGGCGTCGACCAGGCCGACGGCCGCGTCCACGATCCGGGTCAGCGTGGTCTCCAGGTCCAGCCCGGATCCCACCGTGAGCACCGCCTCCAGCAGGCCGTGCAGCCGGTCCTGGGTGGCCTGCACCGCGGGCAGGCGCGACTGCAGCTCGGCCAGCAGGTCGCCCAGCTGCCGAGGTGGTGACACTCCGGGCGTCCCGGTTCCCCTGTCCACCGCCAAACGTTAACGCTCCGCGTATGCCCGCGGCCAGTTATCTTTCGCAACTGTGGGTAAAGGAGGAACAGGGGGCTGGTGACGACGGCGAAGGCTGGCTGGCGATGCGCAGGTGGGCAGGAGCGTCGGCGCCCCGCAGCAGGCGGGGGCCGCAGGTGACGTGGTGGCGACGGGTGCTGAACGGGCTGCGGCCCGATCACAACCCGCTGCGCCGGTCGGTAGACCGGCTCGAATCCATGCTGACCGTGAGCCTGATCATTGTGTTCCTGGTGGCCACGCCGCTGCTCGCGCTCGGGGTGGGCCACTGGGCCTGGCAGGACGCCGCGGCCACGGCCCGGACCGAGCAAGCCGCCTGGCACAAGGCCAGCGCCGTGGTCCTGCAGGGGGTGCCCGCGGCCAAGAACGACCCGTACGGGGCCATCTACCTGGCCCAGATCCCGGTCCGCTGGACGGCCCAGGACGGGACCGCGCACACCGGCAAGGTCACCGCCGAGACCGGGCTCCGCACCGGGTCGCATGTGACCGTCTGGACCGGGGCCGACGGCCGGCTGACCGGGCCCCCGCTGGGGCGTTCCCAGCTGGAGCACCAGGCCGCGTTCGCGGGCCTGATGTCGGTGCTGGGCTTCTCCTTGTTGCTCGCCATTACCGCGCTGGTCACCCGCCGGATGCTGCAACGGCGGAGGATGGCCGCCTGGGACGCCGAATGGCGGGCCACCGGGCCGTTGTGGAGCAACTACCGGTAATAAGCTCGCCGGGACGGCTGGACGGACCTGAGGAGAAGCCGTGACCGTGACCGAGCAGTCTCCGCTGACCGAGGCCGAGCTGAAGACCCTGGACGCCTACTGGCGGGCGGCGAACTATCTGTCGGTGGGCCAGATCTACCTGCTGGGGGAGAACCCCCTGCTGCGCGAGCCGCTGACGGCCGGGCAGACCAAACCCCGGCTGCTGGGCCACTGGGGCACCACCCCCGGCCTGAACCTGATCTACGCGCACGTCAACCGGCTGATCCGGGCCCGCGACCTGAACATGATCTACGTGACCGGACCCGGTCACGGCGGCCCCGGGATGGTGGCCAACACCTACCTCGAGGGCACCTACAGCGAGCTGTACCCGAACATCACCCAGGACGAGCCCGGTCTCGGACGGCTGTTCCGCCAGTTCTCGTTCCCGGGCGGGATCCCCTCCCACGCCTCGGCCGACACCCCGGGGTCGATCCACGAGGGCGGCGAGCTGGGCTACTCGCTGGCCCACGCCTACGGGGCGGTGTTCGACAACCCCGATCTGATCGCGGTCTGCGTGGTCGGCGACGGGGAGGCCGAGACCGGGCCGCTAGCCACCGGCTGGCATTCCAACAAGTTCCTCAACGCCGCCCAGGACGGGGCGGTCCTGCCCATACTGCACCTGAACGGCTACAAGATCGCCAACCCGACCGTGCTCGCCCGTATCAGCGACGAGGAGCTCGACGCGCTGCTCGAAGGCTACGGCTACCAGGTGTACCGGGTCACCGGCGACGACCCGGGCCTGGTGCACCAGCAGCTGGCCGCCGCCCTGGACGCGGTGGCCGACGAGATCGCGGACATCCAGCGCCGCGCCCGTGAGCAGGGGCTGGAGGACCGGCCCCGCTGGCCGATGATCGTGCTCAAGACGCCCAAGGGCTGGACCGGGCCCAAGGTCGTGGACGGCGAGCCGGTGGAAGGCACCTGGCGGGCGCACCAGGTGCCACTGCCCGAGGTGCGGACCAACCCCGAGCACCTGCGCCAGCTTGAGGAGTGGATGCGCAGCTACCGGCCCGAGGAGCTGTTCGGGCCGGACGGCGCGCTGGTCCCGGAGCTGGCCGCGCTGGCCCCCACCGGCGACCGCCGGATGGGTGCCAACCCGCACACCAACGGCGGGCTCCTGCGCCGTGACCTGCACCTGCCCGACTTCCGCGACTACGCGGTGGCGGTGGCCCGCGACTCGGGCGGTCCCGAGGCGACCCGGGTGCTCGGGGACTGGCTGCGGGACGTGATCAAGGCCAACCCGGACACGTTCCGGCTGTTCGGCCCGGACGAGACCGAGTCCAACCGGCTCACCGACGTCTACCAGGCCACGAACAAGGTGTTCGAGGGCGTGATCGTCCCCGGGGACAACCATCTGGCCCCGACCGGCCGGGTCATGGAGGTGCTGTCCGAGCACCAGTGCGAGGGCTGGCTGGAGGGTTACCTGCTGACCGGGCGGCACGGCCTGTTCAACTGCTACGAAGCCTTCATCCACATCGTCGACTCGATGTTCAACCAGCACGCCAAGTGGCTGGAGGCCTGCAACCACATCGAATGGCGGCGGCCGGTCGCCTCGCTGAACTACCTGCTGTCCTCACTGGTGTGGCGGCAGGACCACAACGGCTTCACCCACCAGGACCCCGGCTTCCTGGACGTGGTGCTGAACAAGCGGCCCGAGATCGTGCGGGTCTACCTGCCGCCGGACACCAACACGCTGCTGTCCACCGCCGACCACTGCCTGCGGTCCCAGAACTATGTCAACGTGATCGTGGCCGGGAAACAGCCCCAGCCGTCCTGGCTGGGCCTGGACGAGGCCATCATCCACTGCACCCGCGGGGCCGGGATCTGGGACTTCGCCAGCAACGACCACACCGGTGAGCCCGACGTGGTGATGGCCTGCTGCGGCGACATCCCCACCTTGGAGACCCTGGCCGCGGTCGACCTGATCCGCCAGCACCTGCCCGAGCTCAAGGTCCGGGTCGTCAACGTGGTCGACCTGATGCGGCTGCTGCCCGAGACCGAGCACCCGCACGGCATGCCCGACGCCGAGTACGACGCGTTGTTCACGGTGGACAAGCCGGTGATCTTCGCGTTCCACGGGTACCCGTGGCTGATCCACCGGCTGGCCTACCGCCGTCACGGCCACGACAACCTGCACGTCCGTGGCTACAAGGAACGGGGCACGACCACGACCCCGTTCGACATGGTTCGGCTGAACGACCTGGACCGGTTCCACCTGGTCATCGACGTCATCGACCGGGTCCCCGGCCTGGCCACCCGGGCCGGGCACGTCCGCCAGGCCATGACCGACCAGCGCCTGCAGGCCGTGGCCTACACCCGCCAGTACGGCGAGGACACCCCCGACATCCGCAACTGGGCCTGGCCCTACTGATGCGGATCCTGGTCGTCAACGCCGGGTCCAGCTCGATCAAGCTGAGCCTGCTGGACGGGAAGGATCAGCTGGCCGGGTCCAGGGAGCTGACCGCCCACGGCGGCCGGTTCGACCCCGCCGAGGTCGGGCGCGAACTGGACCGGCTGGACGCGGCCAGCGCCGACGCGGTCGGCCACCGGGTCGTGCACGGCGGCAGCGAGTTCACCGGGCCGGTCCGGCTGGACGACACGGTCCGGGCCAAGCTGGACGCGCTGACCGACCTGGCCCCGCTGCACCAGCCCAAGTCGCTGGCGGGCATCGACGTGGTCAGCCAGGCCCTGCCCACGCTGCCCGCGGTGGCCTGCTTCGACACCGCGTTCCACGCCACCATGCCCGCGCCCGCCTCGACCTACGCGCTCCCGGAACCGTGGCGGCAGCGCTGGCAGGTCCGGCGCTACGGCTTCCACGGGCTGTCCCACGCCTACGCCACCCGCCGGGTCAGCCAGCTGACCGGCCGCACCCCGCCCCGGCTCATCGTGTGCCACCTGGGCTCGGGCGCCTCACTGGCCGCAGTCCGGGACGGCCGGTCGGCCGACACCACCATGGGTTTCACCCCTTTGGAAGGTCTGGTGATGGGGACCCGGTCCGGCACCGTCGATCCGGGGCTGGTGCTCTGGCTGATCCAGCACGAGAAGCTCAGCCCGGACGACCTGGGCACCGCGCTGGAGGAAGACTCCGGGCTGAAGGGCCTGGCCGGCACCAGCGACATGCGGCAGGTGCTGACCCGGGCCGACGCCGGCGACGACCGGGCCCGGCTGGCGCTGCAGGTCTACCTGCACCGGCTGTGCGGGCTGGCCGGGTCGATGGCGGCCGCGCTGAACGGGCTGGACACCCTGGTGTTCACGGGCGGGGTCGGGGAGCACGCGCCCGACATCCGGCGCTGGGCCGCGGCCGGCCTCAGTTTCCTCGGCGTCAGCGTGGACGCGGGCCGCAACGCCAGCGCCGACGGCGACGCCGAGATCACCGACCCCGGCGCCCCGGTCCGCACCTTCGTCATCGCCGCCCGTGAGGATCTTGAGATCGCGCGGCAGGTCCGCGAGATACTGGCCCCGTGACCGACCTCTCGCACTTCCGCCAGCTGGTCCCGCCCGAGCACGGCCTGGTGTCGGTGTCGCTGCTGCGCCCGGACCAGACCATCCAGTCCACCGTGGTCAACGCGGGGGTGCTCGACCACCCGCTGACCGGGCTTCCCGTGGTCGGCTTCGTGGTCCGCGGCGGCACCCGCAAGCTGGACTACCTGCGGGCCCGCCCCCAGGCCACCGTGACCATCCGGGCCGGCTGGGACTGGGCCACCGCCGAAGGCCCGGTGGAACTGGCCGGACCCGACGACGCCCGGCCCGGCATCGACGCCGGCCGGCTGCGGCGGCTGCTGCGCGAGATCTTCGCCGCGGCCGGCGGCAGCCACGACGATTGGGACACCTACGACCAGGTCATGGCCTCCGAACGCCGGGTTGCCGTCCTGCTCAGCCCGGACCGGGTTTACTCCAACCCGGTCCGGTAGGAGGATCAGCTCATGCAGACCGAGCGCCTGACGATCGCGCTGACCGACGGCCGCACCGTCGAAGTCCTGGCTCTCGGTCCCCCCGGGGGGCTGCCGCTGGTGGTGCACCACGGCACCCCGGGCGGTGGCCTGGTGCCCTACGAGCCCGCCGCCGAGGTCGCCATCGGCCACGGGCTGCGGGTCATCCACTTCGCCCGGCCCGGCTACAGCCGGTCCAGCCCGCGGCCGGGCCGCCGGGTGGCCAGCGTGGCCGGCGACGTGGCCGAGATCCTGGACGCCCTGGGCGCGGAGACCTTCGTCACCCACGGCACCTCCGGCGGCGGCCCGCACGCGCTGGCCTGCGCCTACCTGCTGCCGGGCCGGTGCCTGGCCGCCGCGTCGATTGCCGGGGTCGCGCCGCGCGACGCCGAGGGCCTGGACTGGCTGGCCGGGATGGGCCCGGAGAACATCGAGGAGTTCGCCGCCGCCGAGAGCAGCCCGGCCGACCTCACCGCCTTTTTGGAGAAGGAAGCTGGCGCCCTGGGCGCGGTCACCGGCGGCGACATCATCGCCGGCCTCGGCGGCCTCATCGACGACGCCGACAAGGCCGTGCTGACCGGGGAGTTCGCCGACTACCGGGCGGCCGCGCTGCGCGCCGCCGTGGCCCGCGGCATCGCCGGCTGGTACGAGGACGACATGGCCTTCGCCAGCGACTGGGGCTTCGACCTCGGACCGGACAGCGCCCCGGTCACCGGCGTGCCCGACCTGGGCGACGGGCCCGCCCCGATCGCGGTCTGGCAGGGCGACCAAGACCGCATGGTGCCGTTCTCGCACGGCCAGTGGCTGGCCGGTCACCTGCCCGGCGCCCGGGTCCACCTGCTGCCCGGCGAGGGCCACATCAGCCTGGAACACCACCATTACGACGGCATACTCACCGATCTGCTCGGCCTGGCGGGTATCCGGAGCTGACGCGGAGGGTGGCGCGGCACCGATAGCATCGGGGAACAGGGGAAGTTCCCCCGCCTATCCGTTACCGCGCTCAAGGAGTACCGCCGTGTCGACCCAGCAGCTTCGTATCACTCTCGCCGGACGCGAGCATGTGGTCGAGGCGGGTACGACGGCCGGCGCCGCCCTGGCCGAAGCTGGTCTGGGCGAGCAGAAGCCCGGGGAGCACGCGGTCATCGCGGCCCGGATCAACGGCCAGCTGCGGGACCTGTTCTGCCCGGTCGCCGACGGCGACGTGATCGAGCCGGTCGAGATCGGCGAGCCGGACGGCCGCGCCATCTTGCGCCACTCCACCGCGCACGTCATGGCCCAGGCCGTGCAGGCCCTGAACGCCGACGCCAAGCTGGGCATCGGGCCGCCGGTCGAGAACGGCTTCTACTACGACTTCGACGTCGA
>DASXJM010000560.1:0-27167 GCA_036497405.1 Streptosporangiaceae bacterium
GCGGCCCAGCGTGAAGGTGACGGTCTTGGTCTGGCCCGGGGCCAGGGTGACCCGCTGGAAGCCGTTCAGCCGCCGGACCGGCTGCAAGATGGTGGTCCCGTCCTGGTGGGTGTAGAGCTGGGCCACGTCAGCCCCGGCCACGGAGCCGGTGTTGGTGAGGCTGGCGGTGACCTTCAGCGTGCCGGACCGGGACAGGCTGCTGCCCGACAGGTGCAGGCTGGACAGCGCGAACGAGGTGTAGGACAGCCCGTACCCGAAGGCGTACCGGGGCGTGTTGGGCACGTCCAGGTACTGCGAGGTGTACTTGTTGGCCGGGTCGGCCGGACGGCCGGTGGGCAGCTCGTTGTAGGAGATCGGGATCTGCCCGACGTTGCGCGGGAAGGTCATGGGCAGCTTGCCGCCCGGGTCGACCTTGCCGAACAGCACGTCGGCCACGGCGTTGCCGCCCTCGGTGCCGGGGAACCAGGCTTCGAGCAGCGCGGGCGCGTTGTCCGCGGTCCAGCCGAGGGTGAGCGGGCGGCCGTTCATCAGCACCACCACGTAGGGCTTGCCGGTGGCGGCGATGGCCTGGATGAGGGCGGTCTGCTGCCCGGGCAGGTCGATGTTGCTGCGCGAGGACGCCTCGCCGGTGTCGGCGGCGGGCTCGCCGGCCACGATCACGGTCACGGCGGCCGACTGGGCGGCGCTCACCGCGGCGGCGAACCCTGAGGTCGACGTGCAGGAGGTGTCGCAGCCCGGCGCGTAGGTCACGGTCGCGTGGGGCACCGCGGCCTTGATGCCGTCGAGCACCGGCACCACCGAGGCCTGGTCCGCGGCCGTGTAGCCGATGGGCACGTCCGGGCCGAGCTGGTCGGCCGGGTCGTCAGCGAGCGGGCCGACCACCGCCACGGAGGGGACGCTGGTGCTGAGCGGCAGCGCGTGGCTCTGGTTGTTGAGCAGGACCATGGACTGGCCGGCCATGGTGCGGGCCGCGGCCAGGTTGGCCGGGGTGAGCTCGGCGGTCTTGACCCGGTTAGGATCGGTTAGCGGGTGGGCGAACATGCCGGCCAGGTACTTCAGGGTCAGCACGTGCCGAACGTCGTTGTTGAGGGTGGCCATGCTGACCTGGCCCGACTTCACCAGCTGGGGCAGGTACAGGGTGTAGGTGGAGAACTCGCTGGGCACCTGGACGCCCATCTCGATGTCCACCCCGGCGGTGATGGCCAGCCGGGCGGCGTCGGCCCCGGTGGTGGCGTAGCCGAACGCTTCCAGCTCCTGGACCGCCTGGTAGTCGCTGATCACCGTGCCGCCGAACTTCCACTCGTTACGCAGGATCGTCTTGAGCAGGTAGGCGTTGGCGGTGTCGGGCACCCCGTCGAGCGAGGTGAAGGCGCTCATGACCGTGGCCGCGCCGGCGTTGATGGCGGCCTGGTACGGCGGCAGGTACACGTTGCGGAGCTGGGACTCCGACATGTCGGTGGTGTTGTACTCCCGGCCGGCCACGACCGCGCCGTAGGCCCCGAAGTGCTTGACGGTGGCGGCCATCTTGCTGGCCACGCTGAAGTCGCGGCCCTGGTAACCGCGCACCTTGGCCGCGGCGATGGCCGACCCGAGGTAGGGGTCCTCCCCCGCGCCTTCGACCACCCGGCCCCAGCGCGGGTCCCGGCTGACGTCGACCATCGGATTGAAGGTCCACTTGATCCCGTCGGCGGTGGCCTCGCTGGCCGAGATCGACTCGTCGTTCCCGATCGCGGCCGGGTCCCAGCTGCTGGCTTCGGCGATCGGCACCGGGAAGATCGTCTTGTAGCCGTGGATCACGTCCAGCGCGAAGATCACCGGGATGTGCAGCCGGGACTGCAGGGCGGCCTGCTGGACCTGGTTGATGTTGGCCACGCCGGTCAGGTCCAGGACCGATCCGACCTGGCCGCTCTTGACCGCGTCGAGCAGGGCCTGGCCGGGCGTGCCGTTGGCACCGCTGGGGCCGGCCTGTTCCAGCTGCCCGACCTTCTCGGCCACCGTCATCTTGCTGATCAGCGAGCTGACCTGGGTGTCGATGGACGCCAGCCGCTGCCTGGTCGCGGGGGAAAGATGTTCGTTGTTCTGCTGGGCCGCGGCCAGCGCGGCACCGCTCTTAGCGCTGCTGCTGCTGCTGTTGGGGCCGGCCGGGCCGGCCGGGCCGGCCAGGGCGGCTGGCACGGCCAACGCGGCCGCGGCGGCCAGGGCGGCGGCTCCTGAGACAATTTGTGCAGCACTGAGACGTCGCAGGGGACTACGCAACATTGCCCGTCCTCCTTACCAGGGTCGGAGACGGGCCGGCCGCATCGGTCCACAGCCGGTCAAACCCGCCTGCTGACCTTCTGAGTCTCGCACCGCTGCCGTGAACAGAAAAGACATAATGCATCAACTGTCACCGAGGTAGCGGCCGGGGTTGTTCTTTTACGAGGCGTCCGGGTGGGGTGGGGCCCGGGCTGGGCGCTTGGTGGGGTGCTCGGGTCAGCCGGCCGCGGGGAGGCTGAAGCCCCAGTTCATGACCTGTTTGGCGTCCTTGGCGCCCGCGGTCGTCCCGGTGGACGGGCTGCCGAGCACGGCACCGATCAGCGTGCGGCCGTTCCTGGTCGCCTCGAACAGCAGGCAGTGCCCGGCGTCGTCGGTGTAGCCGTCCTTGATCCCGAGGACGCCCGGGTAGGACCCGATCAGGCTGTCGGTGTTGTCCCACCAGTACTGGTGCTGATGGTGGCCGGTACCCAGCTTGAGCTGGAAGAACTTCTTGTCCACGATCGAGCGGAAGGCCGGGTACTTCATCGCGGCCAGGCCCAGCGTGACCAGGTCGGACGGGGTCGAGTAGGTCGAGGTCTCGGTCGGGTACGGAAGCCCGTCCGGGGACGTGAAGTGGGTCCGGGTCATGCCCAGCTGCGTCGCGGTGGCGTTCATTTTTGCAATGAAGGCAGGTATGCCGGGTCCGAACACCCGCGCCAGCGTGTAGGCGGCGTCGGCCCCCGAGGGCAACAGCAGCGCCTCCAGCAGTTGCTGGACGGAGAGGATGTCGCCGGGACGCAGACCGGCGGAGTTGCCGCCGTAATGCCAGGCGTAGGTCTGCGCCGCCTTCGGGATCTTGACCTGCCAGTCGAGGTGGCCGGTCTGTACCACCAGCAGCGCGGTCATGACCTTGGTGATGCTGGCCATCGGCCGTTCGGTGTCGGCGCCGCGTTCCCACAGCACCTGGCCGGTGCTGGCGTCGGCCAGCACCGCGCCCTTGGCCTTCACCCCTTTGGGGGCCCCGGTGACCTGGATCTTGGGGCTGGCCAGCGAATGCAGCGGGGACGGGCCCTGGGCGCTAGGGGTGCTGGGGCTGCCGGGGCTTTCGGCGGGGTCGGCGGTTGTGGCCGCGGCTGAGGACCGGTCGCCGGCGGGGCGCGAAATCTGATCGTTGGCGGTGGCCCCGCAGGCCGCCAGCGGGCCCACGACCACGGCCGCCACCGCCAGCACGGCAACCCGCGCCCGCACCGCCCTCAGTCGCACAGAACCTGTTCTCTTCTTCCGCTCCAGATCATCCCGGGTGACACAGTACGTCAGGGACCGCCGATCAGGAGTGGCCCTGGAAGGAGATGTTGTTCAGGCTGGCCTGGTAGCCGGAGCTGGTCTGGGGCAGCTTGGTGAACCAGATCAGCAGGTAGCGGACCGGGGTCTCCTGGGGGCGGATCGTCGTGCTGTCACCGGCGTTCTTGGTGCCGCCGATGGTCTTGAGCACGGTGGGGCTGGAGGTGTCGCCGCCGCGGAGCTCGACGTAGGAGCCGGGGTCGCCGAGGCTGAGGCCGGCCGAGACGATGGTGACCGGCTTGCCGAAGTCGAGGAGCAGGCCGGTGCCGGTTTTGAGGCCGCCGAAGCTGGCGGAGCTGTACCAGTCGCTCTGCCAGTACGTGGACGAGCTGCCGTCGATGGCCTGGCTGGCGTCCTGAGGGTTGTCACCGGTGACGCCCCAGGGGCCGTAGGCCGTGGCCGAGACCGGCTTCAGGGTCTGCAGCGCCGGGGTGGCCGACGGTGACGGGGTGGCGTGGCTGGCCGACGCGGCGGGTTTCGGTTTCTTGGCCGGCTGGGGCTTGGTGGTGGCGCGGTTGAAGGCGGCCTGGGCCGCGTTCTCCGAGGCGTTCGCGCCCACGTGGGCGAAGTGGTAGGCCTCGCCGCCGAAGATGATCAGCACGGCCAGGCACATGGCGGTGCTGAGGATGACCCGGCGGCGGTGCCGGCGCCGGTAGCGCTGGGACCGGGTCAGGGGGTGCTTGGTTTCCGGCGCGTACGGCTCGGGCAGAGCGAGCAGTTCGGAGGTGGTCCGGGATTGGCGCGGACGGGGGCGGCGCTCGCCGCCGGGCTCGCTTTGAGGCTCGCCGCGGGACTCGGGCGGCTGCTTCGCGGGATGCGTGGCGTCGAACTCAGCGATCAGCGGGGCGGGATCGACGAACACCGCGGCGGCAATGGACCGGATGTAACCGCGGGCGTAGAGGTTGCCGCCGCACTTGGCGAAGTCGTCCAGCTCAACGGCCCAGACGATCTCCTCGCGGATGCCGGTCTTCCGGCTGACCTCGACGATGCTGAGCCCCGATCGGCACCGCGCGTCGCTGAGCACCTCGCCAATGCTCACGGCGCCTCCCCTCGGCTCACCGCACCGACATGCCACCCGCGCCGGTTTCACTGATCAGGTTGACATACCAGAGGCCATTGGCGATAGCGCAGGATCGCCCAAAAAATACGATCCTCGACCGGTGGAGCCCGATGTCCGGGTTTCGTTTGGGCCGAGCCGACCGTGGGCGGGGTCGAGCCGGGCTGGTTGGGGCCGGACGGAGACCGGCGGGCTAGCGGAAGCGGCGGGCGCTGGGGTAGCGCTGGCCGCCGTCGACCACGATGTTGGCGCCGGTCACCCAGGAGGCGCGCGGGGACAGCAGGAACGTGATCACGTCGGCCACCTCGGGGAGCTCGCCGAGGCGACCGAACGGGAACTGGGTGGACTGGAAGGTGCGGAAGTCCTCGGGATTCTCCTGGGCGAAGCTTTCCCAGGAACCACCGGGGAACAGGATCGAACCCGGGCTGACGCTGTTGACCCGGATGCCGTCCGAGGCCAGTTCCTGGGCGGCCGTCGCGGCCAGCTGGATCTCGGCCGCCTTGGCGGCGGCGTACGCGGTCCGGGGTGCGGGGCGCATCCCGGTGATCGACGAGACGATGACCACCGAGCCGTGGCCGCTGTCCTTCAGGTGGGGCAGGCCGGCGCGGATCAGCTCGGCGGCGTGGCCCGCGTTGAGGGCGAGGGTCGCGGTGAACTCGTCGTCCTCGGCGTTGCCGAGGTTGCCGCCGCCGACCGTGCCGCCCGCGTTGGCGACCAGGTGGTCCAGGCCGTTGAGCTGGGTGGCGATGGCTTCGGTGGCCTGGCGCAGGGCCGCGGTGTCGGTGACGCTGGCGGCGGCGGTGGCCACCGGGACCTGGTACTGGCTCAGCTCGTCGGCCGCCCGGGCCAGGCCGCCTTCGTCGCGGGCGATGAGGCCGACGGAGGCACCTTCGGCCGCCAGCGATCTGGCCGTGGCCAGGCCGATGCCCCGGCTGCCGCCGGTGATGAGAACGCGGTCCCCGCGCAGACTCAGGTCCATCCGACGACCGTATCCAACCGGGGTAGCAGGGGCCCGAGGGTGGGTGCGGGCAGCAGGGAAAGGCCGGAGCCGCCCACGGAGGGGTCGCCGGCGGCTCCGGTTGCTTCATTTTCGGGGGGTTCTGGAGGAATCGGTCAGGGCTGAAGGTCCTATTGCCGGCAACTGTTACCCAAGTGGCGTAGGAGACTCGGGGGGCCATGGGCGAAACGCTGCGCACTGAAGCCGGGACGCGGTTCAATGACATTCGATGATCACGGTTTGAAAGTGATTGTTGACAGTTTACAAGCAGGGGCTTTACCGTCTGCTCCATGCAGAGCAGCATCGGCCGCTGGTCAGGCCGCCCGTGAGCAGGCCCGTCATTGCGGTGGCGGACACAGCGTTCGGCGACCATGGCGGTTTGGAGAAGGACTTCGGCGAATCGGCCGAACTCCGGTGGATCGACCTGTCGCGACCGGACACGGTCCCGGAGTCGACGGCCGGGGCGGACGCGGTGGTGGTGACGCTGCAGCGGCTGTCGGCCGACATCATCGGCGGGTTCGCGCCGTCGGTGCGGGTGATCGGCCGGGCCGGGGTGGGCCTGGACACCATCGACCTGGAGACGGCCGAGCGGCGCGGCATCGCGGTGTTCAACCAGCCGGCCTACGGGGCGCCGGAGGTGGCCACACACGCGCTGGCGCTGCTGCTGGCGCTGGAACGGCGGCTGGCGGCGTCCGACGCCTACGTGCGGGCGGGCTGGCAGGGGCCGCTGAGCCTGGGCCGGATCCGGGCCCTGGACGACGCCACCGCGGGCGTCATCGGCGGCGGCCGCATCGGCCAGGCCTTTGCCGAACGGGTCCGGCCGCTGGTCCGGGAGGTGCTGGTCTTCGACCCGGCCCCGGTCAGCCTGCCGCCCGGGGTGACGCGCACGGGCAGCCTGCCCGAACTGCTGGAGCGCAGCGACGTGATCAGCCTGCACCTGCCGCTGGTCCCGGCCACCCGCAACCTGATCGGCCGGGACGAGCTGCGCCGGCTGCCGGCGGGCGCCATGGTCATCAACGTGGCTCGCGGCGGCATCATCGACGAGGACGCCCTGGCCGAACTGCTGCACAGCGGGCACCTGGCCGGAGCCGGGCTGGACGTGTTCGCGACCGAGCCGCTGCCCGCTGACTCGCCCCTGCTGAACACACCGAACACGCTGCTGACCCCGCACAGTGCTTCGGTGTCCGAGCGTTCCGCGCACCGGTTGTCGCACTGGACGATCGGCGACGCGATCGAGTACCTGGCCTCCGGCTCGGTGACCAACGGCTCGATGATCGTCCAGCCCGCCGACTGAATTCAGCCGACTGAGTTCAAAGGAGAACGCGGTGACAGAGGTAGAGCTGATCCCGGGCACACAGTGTTATCACGGCGAGGGCCCCTGCTGGGCCGACGATTGGGGCGAAGACCGGGGCGGCCTGCCCGGTGGATTGCGCTTCGTCGACATGCTGGCCGGCGACGTCATGGCCCTGGACGCCGAGGGCCAGGTGACCCGGACCCACGTCGGTGAGGTCGCCGCCGTGATCAGGCCGCGGACAGCCGGCGGCGCGGTGCTGGCCCTCCAGGACCGCTTCGTGGTCACCGACGGGGACCTGGGCCAGCTGCGCACCGTGGCCGAGGTCGAGCTGAAACCCGGGGTCCGCCTGAACGAAGGCGGCTGTGACCCCGACGGGCACTTCTACTGCGGGTCGATGGCCACCGACGAGAGCCCGCAGGCGGGCACGTTCTACCGGCTCGATCCGGACGGGTCCGTGCATCCGGTCATGGACAAGGTCACGATCTCCAACGGGTTCGACTTCTCCCCCGACGGCCAGATCGCTTACTACGTCGACACCAACGAGCAGAGCATCGACGTCTTCGACTACTCCCCCGCGGTCGGCCTGGCCAACCGGCGGCGCTGGGTCGAGGTGCCTTACGACACCGGCCGGCCGGACGGCCTGACCGTGGACGCCGAGGGCGGGGTGTGGCTGGCCCTGATGGAGGGCGGCGCCGTGCACCGCTATGCGCCGTCGGGAGCCCTGGACGCGGTCATCGAGCTGCCGGTGTCCCAGGTGACGGCGTGCACGTTCGGCGGTCCCGGCCTGGACACCCTCTACGTCACGACGTCCCAGATCGGCGCCGACACCGCGGCCCAGCCGGACTCGGGAGCACTGTTCGCGGTGCAGCCCGGCGTCCGCGGCCGGCCAACCCTGGCCTTCACCGGCTGACCTGCAAAGGAGCGACCGTATTGCAATCCGTAGATAGTTGACAGTTGACAGCAAACCGATCATAGTTCGGTTTTAACCAGCTACGTGACCTGGCTCTCTTCGCTCCGACGACCGCGCGCCCCGCTCGCGGTGGTCGGCCGAATTCAAGCAAAATTCCTGTTCAGCCCTTGTTTCCCTTCCGGCGACCCCGCAGCCGCCCTCAAAGGACAGAGGAAAGAGATGAATGGCAACGCACGTAATGACGCGAACGCTGCGCCAGATCCCCAGCCACTGAGCCGACGCGGTTTCTTCCAGCTCGGCGGCGGCCTGGCGGCCGCAGGCGTGGGCGCTTCGGTCCTGTCCGCCTGCGGCAGCAGCAGCGGTTCGTCGAGCAGCAGCAAGGGCTCGTCGGGCAGCAGCAAGGGCGGCAAGATCACGCTCAACCTGATGTCCTGGGAGCAGTTCGAGGTCGGCGAGCGCGCCGCCTGGTACAAGGTCATCAGCGGCTTCGAGGCGGCCCACCCGAACGTCCAGGTGAAGTGGGTCGGCTGGCCGTTCGCGACCTACGACCAGAACGTGGTCACTCAGGCCGAGGCGGGCTCGATCGACGCCGACGTGGTCATGTGCCCGCCCGAGCTGGCCTCGGCGCTGATCTCCAAGTTCAACATGTGCGAGCCGCTGCAGTCGATCACCGACGACCTCAAGCTCACCCCGATCCCGGCCCACGAGCAGTTCAAGAACGGCAGCAACCTGGAGGGTCTGGGCGTCATCGACGTGCCCTTTGCCCTGACCTACGACCAGCGCACGCTGAAGGCGGCCGGGTTCAGCCAGCCGCCGACCACGCTGGACGGGTGGCTGGCCAGCGCCGAGAAGCTGACCAACAGCCCGCAGACGTTCGGCGTGGCCCTGCTCAACAGCGTGGCCGACGGCGCCGACTGGTGGAACCAGTTGCAGAACTTCCCGCTGGCCTACGGCGGCGCCTGGGCCAAGGGCAAGACCCTGCAGTTCACCTCGGAACCCGTGGTCAACTCCATGAAGTACTGGGTGGAGCTGCTGACCAAGGGCGGCCCGAAGGGCAGCTCCGAGGCCGCCATCAACAAGCTGTACCAATCCGACCGGATCTGCATGAACCTCAACGTGGCGGCCGGCCTGACCACGCTGAAGCAGCTGGCCCCCAAGCTCTACCCCAACCTGCGCAGCGCCCCGCCGCCCTGGCCGGGCAAGAAGGCCATCGCCCGGCTGCACCCGGTGGTCGTCCTGAAGGACAGCAAGAACAAGGACGCGGCCATGGAGCTGGTCAAGTGGATGGTCACGCCCAAGAACCTGTACGCGGTCACCACCGCCAACGGTTACCCGATCATCCCGTTCAGCAACTTCGGCGACTACGAGCCGGCCTATGCGGGCTACCTGAAGAACACCCCCTGGATGTCCGGCTACCTGGCCACCAACTACGTGGGCGAGGTCGACATCCTCGGCGACTACACCATCGTGTACTCGCAGATCGGGGAGATCATCATCAAGGCCATGGCCAACGCGGTGTCCGGCGGGCAGTCGGTCGAGGCCGCGCTGGCCGCGGCGCAGAAGCAGGCACAGCAGGAGCTGGGTCCCCAGGTCGGCGCCTGACGACAGGAAGATCACTGTGACGCAAGTGCTCAAGGCTGGCCGGGAGCGCGCTCCCGGCCAGCTCGGCCGGCGCAGCACGGCCGGATCCAAGCCGCGGCTCTCCCCGAACTGGCTGCCCTACCTCCTGGTCATCCCGATCCTGGCCTTCGAGGGCGTGTTCGTCCTCTATCCGATCGTCAAGGGCATCCTGACCTCGTTCAAGAGCCAGGCCCTGGGCGCCCAGAACTCATACACGTTCAGCAACTACAGCCGTATGGTCGACGACCCGGTGTTCTGGCAGGTCATCCGGGTCACCCTGATCTTCACGGCCGGGGTCGTGGTCCTCATGCTGGTCGTGGGCCTGATCATCGCGCTGCTGCTCAACTGGAGTTTCCGTGGCCGCGGGTTCGTGCGGGGCATCCTGTCCATTCCGTGGGCCCTCCCCGACATCCCGGTGGTCCTGACCTTCCTGCTGATGGCCGATCCGAACTTCGGCATCTTCAACCGGATGGCCAGCTGGCTGGGCTTCGGGCACCACAACGCGTTCTTCACCAGCCCGCACCTGGCCTTCGCGTCGATCATCGTGCTCACGGTGTGGAAGGGCTTCCCCTTCTACGCGCTGATCACCTTGTCGGCCCTGCAGGCCGTGCCGGATGAGCTGCTCGAGGCGGCCCGGGTGGACGGCGCGGGCGCGATCCGCCGGTTCCGGTCGGTGGTGCTGCCCAGTATCACGCCGACGCTGTGCCTGCTGGCCGTGCTGGCGTTCATCTTCTCGCTGCAGCAGTTCTCGCTGATCTACCTGACCACGGGTGGTGGGCCGGGCAACGACACCACCACGCTGTCGATCAACATCTACACGCAGGCGTTCCAGTTCTTCAACTACAGCTACGCCAGCGCGATCGCGGTGGTCGGTCTGTTCCTGTCGATCATCGGCACGGTCCTGTTCGTGTACATCGAGCGCCGAGTGGTGGCGAGCCGGCGGTGACCGCGGCGATGAATAGCGACCCGAGCGATCGGAGGACACCATGGCCGTGCTGACCGAGTCGGCGCCGGCGGCCGCCGCGGCGCCCACCCCACGACGGCGGCGCAGCTACCGGCGCCGGGCCGGGAACGTGGTCCGGGCCCTGGTGATCGCGGCGGTGTGCGTGGTGGCACTGTTCCCGGTCTACTGGATGGTGCTGTCGGCCTTCCAGCCGGAAGGCAAGACGCTCTCGTTCCCGCCGCCGATCATCCCGCGCGGCTTCAACTCCAGCGCGCTGAGCCAGCTCTTCGCCGACCAGCCCATCGCCAGCTGGCTGGGCCACTCGGTGTTCGTGGCCATCATCACGGTGGCCATCACCCTGATACTGGCCTCGTTCGGGGCCTACCTGCTGGGACGGCTGGACTGGCACGGCAAGCTGGCCTTCGGCCTGCTGCTGCTGTTCACCCAGATGATGCCGGGCGCCATGATCATCGTGCCCGAGCTGCAGTTCTACCGGTCGATGGGGTGGACCAACAACCTGCCCATGCTGGCCGTGCTGTACGCCGCGTTCAACGTGCCGCTGGGGTCGTGGATCCTGAAGTCCTCGTTCGACAGCGTGCCCAACGAGGTGCTGGACGCGGGCCTGGTCGACGGCTGTACCCGGATGGGGGTGCTGCGGCGGATCCTGCTGCCGCTGTCCCGGTCCGGGCTGGTGGCGGTGGCGGTGGTGGCGTTCTTCGGCAGCTGGAACGACTACCTGTTCGCGTCGGCGCTGATCACCAACCGCAGCAACTACACGGCCGGTCTCGGCATCGCCACCTTCATCAGCCAGCAGGACGTCCCGATCTTCGAGTTGCAGGCGGCGGGCGTCATCTTCTCCCTGCTTCCCGTCATCTTCTACATGGCCGTTCAGCGCTACGTGGTCCGCGGCCTGACCGCCGGCGCGGTCAAGGGCTGATTCCGGGCCCGGGACGGCCTTGTGGGCCAGCCGGCCCATGGTGTACAAAGTTGATTGTTGACAAGAATCAATTGACGAATGGGCCGGGAGCTCGGCCCGGGATCCGCGATGGGCGGCGCTTACATGCAGTTGTGTAGTTTTCTGGCCGACGGCGAGGCCGCCGCGGGCCTGGCCGGGGTGCGGGCGGCGGTGGTGTCCGAGCCGGGCACCCTGGTCGATCTGAGCGCCGCCGCGCCGCCGCTGTCGGCCGACCTGAGCGCGCTGCTGGCCGCGGAGCGGACCGGGCAGCTGGCCGCCCTGGCCGGTAACGCGCCCGAGACGGCCCGGGTCCCGCTGGGTGAGGTCCGCCTGGCCACCCCGGTGCCCACGCCGTCGAAGATCATCTGCATTGGCCTCAACTACCGCGACCATGCCGCCGAGACCGGCCAGGAACTGCCGACCCGGCCGACGGTGTTCGCCAAGTTCCCCAGCGCGCTGACCGGCCCCTACGACCCGATCGTGCTGCCGGCCCTGAGCAACAAGGTCGACTGGGAGGCCGAGCTCGGAGTGGTGATCGGACGGCAGGCCCGGTTCGTGCCCGAGGACGAGGCCCTGTCCTACGTGGGCGGCTATCTGTGCGTCAACGATGTCAGCGCCCGCGACGTGCAGAACTGGACCAGCCAGTGGACGCTGGGCAAGAACTTCGACACCTTCGCCCCCGCGGGCCCGTTCCTGGTCACCGCGGCCGAGGTGCCGGACCCGCAGGTCCTGGACATCGAGACCCGGGTCAACGGCGTGGTCATGCAGCACTCGAACACCGCCAACATGGTCTTCACCGTGGCCGCGCTGGTCAGCCAGCTCAGCGCGGTGATGACGCTGGAACCCGGGGACATCATCGCCACCGGGACCCCCGGCGGCATCGGCGGGGCCCAGAACCCGCCGCTGTTCCTGAAGGACGGGGACATCGTCGAGGTCGAGATCGAGGGCCTGGGCTGCCTGCGCAACCCGGTTGTGGCCGGGCCCGGGCCGGACGGACGGTCCTCATGAGCCAGCCGCTGGTCGACCTCACCGGGCGGCACGTGGTCATCACCGGCGGGGCCGGCGGCCTGGGCCGGGCCGTGGCCGACGTCTTCGCCGCCGCCAACGCCCAGATCAGCCTGCTCGACCTGTCCGGGCCGGACACCGAGGCGGTGGCGGCCAAGATCACCGCCGCCGGCGGCCGCGCGGCCGGCCGGGCCTGCGACGTCACCGACCCCGTGCAGGTGGCGGCGGCGTTCAGCTGGGCCGAGGCCACATTCGGGCGGCCGGACATCCTGGTCAACAACGCGGGCATCAACCGGCGCGGGACCTCACTGGGGATCACCGAGGCCGAGTGGGACCAGACGTTCGCGGTCAACCTCAAGGGCTACTACCACTGCGCCCGCCAGCTGGCCCAGCGGCTGCTGGACGCGGGCCAGCCCGGCTCGATCGTCAACGTCAGCTCGATCGGCGGGGTCAGCTCGCTGGGCCGGGGCAACTTCTCGTACGGGATCACCAAGGCCGGCGTGAACCAGCTGACCCGGGAGCTGGCCGTGGTCTGGGGCCGGAGCGGCATCCGGGTCAACGCGGTCGCGCCCTGCCAGATCGCCACCGAGGGCCTGAAGCAGCTGAGCGAGCGGCCCAGCGAAGAAGGACATCTGCTGGACACCTTTCTGCGTGGCATCCCGCTCGGGCGGCTGGTGGAACCGTCCGAGGTCGCGGCGGCCGTGGCCTTCCTGGCCTCGGACGCGGCCAGCATGATCACCGGTGTGGTGCTCCCCGTCGACGGCGGGAACCTGGCGCTGAACGCCGGCGGAACCATTGGGGAATGAAGGAGAGCCTGCGTGTCCAGAGTCGAGCTGAAGGTGCCGTCGTACGGCATGGCGGACACCGAGAGCGTAGTGACCGCCTGGCTCCGTGAGCCGGGTGAGATGGTGGATGAGGGTGATCCATTGGTGTCCATCGACACCGCCAAGACCGAGGTGACCCTGGAAAGCCCAGCGGCCGGCGTGCTCGGCCCGCACCTGTTCGACGTCGACGCCGAGGTGGGCACCGGCGCCGTCCTGACCTGGGTCGAGGCCGGCGAATGAGGGCGCACACGATCCCGGCCGAAGGCGCGGACGCCGGTATCGACCTGACCGGCCTGGACCCGGCGCAGGCCCGGGACTGGCTGGGCCGGATGCTGCTCATCCGCGAGTTCGAGTCGACGGCCGGGCCGCTGGCCACGTCGGGGGCGATCCCGGGCGGTATGCACGCGGCCACCGGTCAGGAGGCAGTGGCGGTCGGCGTCACCTCGGTGCTCGGCCCCGAGGACGTGGCGGCGGCCTCGCACCGCAGCCACCACGTGGCCCTGGCCAAGGGCATGCCCCCGCGGTCGGTCATGGCCGAGCTGTACGGCAAGGCCACCGGCTGCGCGGGCGGCCGCGGCGGCCACATGCACCTGGCCGACTTCTCGGTCGGGTTCGACGGCTCCAACGGGATCGTCGGGGCCGGCCTCGGCATCGCGCTGGGGGCCGCGTTCGCCCAGGGCTACCGGCAGGACGGGCACTGCGCGGCCGGCTTCTTCGGTGACGGCGGCGCCAACACCGGCCGGGTCTGGGAGTTCGTGAACCTGGCCGCGGCCTGGAAGCTGCCGCTGATCGTGGTGTGCGAGAACAACGGCTACGCGGTCGAGACCCCGGTCGGCGACGCGATGGCCGGCGAGTCGGTGGCCGACCGGGCCTCCGGGTTCGGGTTGCCCGCGGTCCAGGTCGACGGCCAGGACGTGGCCGCGGTGCACCGGGCCGCCGCGCAGGCAGCCGACCGGGCCCGCGCGGGTGAGGGCCCCACGTTCATCGAGGCCCTCACCTACCGCCACCTCGGCCACGACATCGGCGAGCGCGGCCAGTACCGCACCACCGAGGAAGTTGAGTGGTGGCAGAGCAACCGGGACCCGATCGCCCGGATGCGGGCCGCCCTGGAGAAGTCCGGCGACCTCGATGAGGCCGGCTTCGCCGAGCTGGCCGCGGCGGCGACCGCGCGGGTCAAGGACGCGGTCGAGTACGCCGAGTCGTCTCCCCTGCCCGACCCGGCCACCGTGGCCGACGGCGTAACCGGCATCCCGCTGCAGCTGAGAGGAACCCAGTGACCACTCCGGCGAGCAAACGGACCACCCTGTCGCGGGCCTACCGCGACGGCCTGGCCGAAGAGATGGCCCGGGACGACCGCATCGTCGTCATGGGCACCGACCTGTACGAGCGGGGCGGGCACTGGGCCCAGGTGACCAACCTCGGCCCCCAGTTCGGCCGGGACCGGGTCCGCAACGCCCCCATCTCCGAGGCGGCCATGGTGGCGGCCGGGGTGGGCGCGGCCATGAACGGCCTGCGGCCGGTGGTCGACCTCAACTTCCTCGACTTCGCGTTCGGGGCCATGGACGAGATCGTCAACCAGGCGGCCAAGGTCCGCTACTGGTGGGGCCGCCCGGTGCCGCTGGTGGTCCGGGGCACCACCGGCTTCGCGGGCGGCGGCGCCCAGCACAACAACCCGATCGAAAGCTGGTTCTGCCACGTCCCCGGTCTGCTCATGGCCTACCCGAGCACCCCGTACGACGCCAAGGGCCTGATCAAGTCGGCGATGCGGGGCGAGGACCCGGTCATCTTCGCCATGCACAAGATGCAGACCGGCGCCCGCGGCGAGGCGGGCGGCCCGGACGACCTGGTGCCGTTCGGCCAGGCGGCCGTCCGGCGGCCCGGCCGCGATGTCACCGTGGTGACCTACGGCGTGATGGCGCCCAAGTCGCTGGCGGCGGCCGAGCGGCTGGCCGCCGACGGCATCGAGGCCGAGGTCATCGACCTGCGCACGCTGATGCCGCTGGACCTGGACACGGTGGAGGAATCCGTGCGCCGGACCCGGACCCTGGTGGTGGCGGCCGAGGACTACCGGCACGGCGGGGTCGGGGCCGAGATCGCCGCGGCCATGCAGGAGACCCTGTTCCGCGAGCTGGACGCGCCGGTGCTGCGGATCGGCGCCCCGTTCGCGCCGGTACCGCACAGCCCGGTGCTGCTGGACGCGCTGACCCCCGGGGCCGATGATGTGGAGCGACTGGCCCGTGAGGTAGTGAAGACGCGGCAGTGAAGGCCTACGTATCTCTGTGGTCGGCCGACGTGCTGAACCTGGGCGCGGCCGTGGACCAGCTCGGCGACGTGGTGGATGGCTTTCACCTGGACGTGTTCGACGGGCACGACGTCCGTGACCTGCTGTTCGGCCCGGCCCACGTGGCCGCGCTGCGCCAGCGCACGGACGCCGTCCTGGACGTGCACCTCAACACCACCGACCCCGACTACTGGGTCGACCGGTTCGCTGAGGCCGGGGCGGACATGATCACCGTGCAGACCGGGCCCTGCCCGGACGTGAACGCGACGCTGGCCCGGATCCGGGACCATGGCTGCCGGGCCTCGCTGGGCCTGGAACTGCACGAACCGGTGAGCCAGGCCGTGCCCCACTTCGGCGGCATTGACCGGCTGCTGCTGATGGGCACGGTGATCGGGGTCAAGGGCTACGACCAGGACCCGTCGACCGCCGGGCGGGTGAGCGAGCTGGTGGCGGCCCGGTCGGGGGCTCCGGCCCCGGAGGTCGTGGTCGACGGCGGTATCCGGGCGCACACCGTGCCGGTCCTGGCCGCCGCGGGCGCCGACGGCGTGGTGCCCGGATCGCTGGTGTTCGGTGTGCCCGACCCTCGGCAGGCCGTGGCCGGCCTGCACGCGCTGGGGGTGGCCTCGTGAAGGCGGCACTGATCACCAAGCCGGGTCACCTGTCGGTGGAAGAGGTGCCCGATCCGGCCCCGCGCGACCACGAGGTCGTCGTCCAGGTCGGCACCTGCGGCATCTGCGGCACCGACGTGCACGTGTACGACGGGGACTACGCCGCCGTGCGCGAGTACCCGGTCATCCCCGGGCACGAGTTCTGGGGCACGGTGGTGGCGGCCGGGGCGGCCGTGCGCACGGTGCGGGTCGGGCAGCAGGTCGCGGTCGACCCGATGGACTACTGCGATGCCTGCGCCACCTGCCGGTCGGGCTGGACCAACATGTGCCTGAACGGCGGTGGCCTGGGCACCACCGCCCCCGGCGCGCTGGCCGAGTACGTGGCGGTCAACGGCGCTCGCTGCCAGCCGCTGCCGGACGGGCTGGCCCCGGACCTGGCCAGCCTGGTCGAGCCGCTGTCGTGCGTGCTGCACGGCCTGGACCGCATCGGCCCGGTGCTGGGCGAGGACGTGCTGGTGCTGGGGAGCGGGCCGATCGGACTGATGCTGGCCGGGCTGGCCGCCGCGGCCGGCGCCCAGGTCGACGTGGTCGACCCCCGGGCCGACCGGCGGGCGGTGGCCCCGGAGTTCGGCGCCCGCCGCGCGGCGGCCTCGGCCGACGAGCTGGCCGGGGACCTGGCCCAGGGCGGCTGGAGCGTGGTCGCCGACTGCACCGGTCATCCCGGCGCGGTCGCCACCGGCCTGGCCCACCTGCGGCGGACGGGCCGGCTGGCCCTGCTCGGCATCGGCGGAACCGACGCCACCTTCCCGTTCGCGCCGTTCGACGTGGTGGCGCGCGAGCTGACCATCGTCGGCGTGAACTCGGTCCGGCACACGTTCGGCCGGGCCGCGGCCCTGCTGGCCGCGGGCACGATCCCGGCCACCCGGCTGCACGGCCCGGCCCGGCCGCTGGCCGAGACGGCGGCGGCCCTGGAAGCGGCCCGGCGCGGGGCCGGGCTCAAGACCCGAGTCGAGGTGGGGCACCCGTGAAGGCGGTCCGTTACGCCGAGCCGGAGCACTGGCAACTGGCCGACCTGCCCGATCCGGAGCCGGGCCCGGGCGAGATCCGGGTCCGGGTCCGCGCCGCCGGCGTCTGCGGCACCGACGTGCACCTGCACCATGGCGAGTTCGGCCACGTCTACCCGCTGGTACCCGGGCACGAGGTGATCGGCGAGGTGGACCAGGCCGGCCCCGGAGTGGACACCGTCGCCGGTGGCCTGGCGCCGGGGACGCTGGTGGCGGTGGACAACATGGTCTCGTGCGGGACCTGCGCCATGTGCCGCCAGGCCCGGCCCGCGTTCTGCGCCTCGCTGCGAGCCATGGGCGTGTTCGAGGACGGCGGCTTCGCCGAGTACCTCAATGTTCCCGCGGTCAACTGCCACCCGGCCAGCGACCTGGGTCCCGACGTGGCCGTGCTGGCCGAGCCGACCGCCTGCGCCCTGCACGGCATCGACATCCTCGCGCCCAAGCCGGGCAGCGACGCGCTCATCTTCGGGGCGGGCCCGACCGGGCTCATCCTGGCCCAGCTGCTCAGCGCGGCGGGCGCGGCCCGGGTCACGGTGGCCGCGCCGACCGCGGCCAAGCTGGAGCTGGCCGCGGGCTGGGGCGCCGAGACCGTGCTGGCAACCCGGGCCGACCCCGGGCAGACCGCCCGGCAGCTGCGGGACAAGGCCCCCGACGGGTTCGACGTGGTGATCGACGCCACCGGGGTCCCGGCCGTGCTCGAGCAGTGCCCGCCGCTGACCGCCGTCGGCGGGACCATCCTGGTCTACGGGGTGACCCCGGAACAGGCGGTCTGGCCGGTCAGCCCGTACGACGTGTTCCGGCGCGAGCTGACGATCAAGGGCTCGTTCTCACAGGCGTTCAGCTTCGACCGGGCCCTGCGCATGCTGCGGGCCGGGCGGGTCCGGACCGACGGGATGATCACCCACCGGTTCGGCCTGGCCGGTTACGGCGACGCCCTGGCCGCGGTGTCCGGCGACACCAGTTGTCTCAAGGCCATCATCGAGCCGTAGCGCGGCCTACGGGGCGGCTGGGGCTGGCGGGGTCGGAGGGGGCCTGGTCAGGAGGGGAACAGTTCGGGGAGGGCGGCGCGGGCCAGGGGGCGGAGGGCGGTGGCCTCGTCTTCGGGGACGCCCTGGTAGGGCCAGCGGACGCGGGTGCCGATGTCGGCCCAGCCACCGATGTGGGCCAGGGCCTTGTCCAGGGCGGGGTTGGCCAGGCCGCGCCGCTGGAACGGGATGATGTGCCGGTTCAGGAAGCCTTGCAGGCGGCCCTCCAAATCGGCGGCCCGGGCCGGGTCGGCGGCCATCATGGAGGACCAGGCCACCGCGCCGACCGGGCTGAGGCAGGCCACGTTGGAGTAGGAGCCGGCCGCGCCCTGGGGCAGGCCGGTGGCCAGCGTGTGGCCGGCCACGAACACGGCCAGCCGGCCGGTGACCGGCCGCATGGACTGGTACCAGCCGGCGTCGCCGCCGGCCACTTTGATCCCGATCAGCTGCGGCACCTCATCGGCCAGCCGGATCAGGGTCGCGGCGTCGAGCTGGGTCTTGGCGTGGGGCGGGTTGTACAGGACCAGCGGGACGTCCCCGGCCGCGGCGGCCAGGCCGGCCACGGCGGCCACCGCTCCGGCGGGCGGGATCGGCGCCCAGTCGGGCAGGATGACCTGGATGGCGTCGGGCCCGAGCCGGGCCGCCCGCCGGACCCGGTCCAGGCTGAGCCGGGTGCTCATGTGGCCGGCGCCGAGCTGGAACGGCACTCCGGCCGCGTTGGCGTGCTCGGCCAGGAGCCCGCTGACCAGGTCGTATTCGTCCTCGTCGAGTTCGTGAAACTCACCGGCGGTGCCGTGGGCGTACAGGCCGTCCAGGCCGGCCGCGGTGAGCACATCCAGCTGGTGGCGCAGCCGGCCGACGTCGATCCGGTCGGCGGCGTCCAGGGGCAGCAGGACCGTGCCCCACACGCCCCGCAGCGACTTCCGGTCCAGGGTGGTCATCGGGTCACTGGCCACGGGCGGACCGGGGATCCGGCCGGGGCACGCCGAGGGGGTCGGTGACCGCGCAGATCGAGGCCAGCACGGCCGGGCTGACCGGGATGCCGTCGCGGAGCCGTTCGGCCCGGGTGCGGGCTTCGATCTCGCCCGGGAGCAGCACCGGGCCGGGGGCCGCCCCGCGGCCGGCCGTGACCAGCTGCTCGCGGAACTGCCCGGCGCCGTCGGCGTAAGCAGCCGGGTCGGCGAACGCCCCGACCCGCAGGGCGATCATCACCGTGCCGTTCCCGCCCTGGTAGCTCGGGGTGGGGGCGGTGCCCATGCCGGTGAGCAGGCCGCCCAGCAGTTCGATCATGACGCTCAGGCCCGAGCCCTTGTGCCCGCCGAACGGCAGCAGGGCCCCGCCCGCGTAGAAATCGTCGGCGTTGGTGGACGGGTCACCGGCGGCGTCCACGATCAGGCCCTCGGCCACCGGGCGGCCGTCGGCCGCGGCCAGCTTGAGCTTGCCCTCGGCCACGCCCGCGGTGGAGAAGTCGACCACCAGCGGGCCGAGCGGCCCACCGGGGGCGGCCCAGGCGAAGGGGTTGGTGCCCAGGGCGCGCCCGGCCCCGCCGAACGGCGCCACCACCGGACCGGCGTTGCAGAAGGCCAGGCCGGCCAGGCCCTGGCCGGCCAGGTCGGTCACGTACTCACCCAGCCGGCCGACGTGGTTGCAGTCGCGGATGGTGACCGCGGCCACGCCACTGGCCTGGGCGGCCACGGCCACGACGTCGACCGCGAGCCGGGCCGCGGACTGGCCGAACCCCCAGCGGCCGTCGATGACGGCCACGGCCTGCTGCCGCTGGCTGATCGCGGGCTGGGCCGTGGGCTGGATCTGCCCGTTGGCGATCCAGCCCGCGTACTGGACCAGCCGGATGATTCCGTGGGAGTCGTGGCCGACGAGGTTGGACAGCACGAGTGAGGTAGCCACCTGACCGGCCGTACCGGGGGGTGCTCCCAGGGCGGCCAGGGCGGCCGTGGTGAACGTTTCCAGGTCCTGCGGGGCAAAGCGGCCGCTGGCCTGTTGTCCCCCAGTGCTGGGGGTGCCTTCCGGGGCGATCGTCACCTGTTGACAATTATCAGTTAGCTATGGTCTAGTCAACGCGTTGCGCAGCTCACAGAGGGGAACCGTCGTGATTTCCGGTGTCTACGTTCCGCTGCTCACCCCCTTCGATCACCAGGGAAACGTCGACATCGGGGCCTACGGGGCGTACGCCCAGTGGGTGGCCGGCCGGGGGGTCGACGGGCTGGTCCCGTTCGGCAGCACCGGCGAGGGCCCCTCCCTCAGCCCGCGCGAGCGGCTGGCCGTGCTGGCCACGCTGCCCGACGCCGTGCCGGGAACGTCGCTGATCCCGGCGGTCACCGAGTCCAGCCTGGACGCCGTGCTGGAGTTCGTGGCCGCGGTCAACGACCTGCCCGCCACCGCGATCATGGTGCTGCCGCCCTATTACTTCCGGCCGCTGGCCGCCGACGACCTGCGCCGGTTCATGGAGCCGGTGCTGGCGGCCAGCCGGCATCCGGTGCTGCTGTACCACATCCCGGTGTTCGGGCCGCCGGTCCCGGTCGAGGCGATCACCGCGCTGGCCGGGCCGTCGCTGTGGGGGGTCAAGGACTCCAGCGGCGACATCGCCAACACCAAGGCGGTGCTGGACGCCGGGGCCAACGTCATGGTCGGCTCCGAGGCCCGCCTGGTCGAAGCGGTCGGCCTGGGCGCCGCCGGCGGCATCTGTGGCCTGGCCAACCTGCTGCCCGAGCACTTGGTTGCGGTCTACGCGGCGGCCAAAGCCGGCGATCCGGAGAAGGGCACGGCCATTCTGGCCCCGGCCCTGAAGTTCCTGCAGCAGATGGTGGACGCCTGCCCAGGCAGCCCGGTGGCCTGGATCCCGGCGGCCAAGCAGCTGGCCGGGCAGCGCAGCGGGGTGGACCTGGGCGGCGTTCGGCCGCCGGTGCCCCCGGCGACCGGGACCGCCACCGCGGCGGCCCTGACCCCCAGCCTGGAGGCGGTGCTGTCCGAGCTGGCCCAGGCATGACCAAGCCGGTCCAGGCGGCCGGGGCGACGGTCATTGGGCTGGACCTGGGGGGGAGCACGGTCCGGGCCGTGGTCAACGGGCCGGACGGGGTGCTGCACCGGACCACGGTCCGGCACACGGCCCGGGGCTACCCGACCGTGCTGGCCCTGCTGGAGCGGGTGGTGGCCCAGAGCAGGCAGGCGGCCAGCCCGCGGCCGGTGCGGGCGGTGGGGCTGGCCGTGGCGGGGTGGCTCTCGGCCGACCGGGAGCAGCTGATCGCGGCGGCCAACCTGGGGGTGGCCGGGGTGCCGCTGCGGCGCGACCTGGAGGAGCGGGCCGGGCTACCGGTGACCGTTGACAACGACGGCAACGCGGCCGCGCTGGCCGAGGCCCGGGCCGGAGCCGGGCAGCAGGCCCGGATGCTGGTCATGCTCACGCTGGGGACCGGAGTCGGTGGCGGCATCGTCGCCTCCGGAAGCCTGCTCACCGGGGCCGCCGGGCTGGCCGGGGAGCTGGGCCACCTACCTTCGATAAGTAATGGACCAGCCTGTGTATGCGGCGGCCGCGGCTGCCTGGAGGTCTACGCCAGCGGACCGGCGGTGGCCCGGCGGGCGGCCCGCGCGGGGCTGGCCGGACCGGGCGGACCGGACGGGCCCGCGTTGACCGCCGAAGACGTGGTGGCGGCGGCCCGGGACGGCAACCCCGCCGCCGTCGGCGCCCTGGCCGCGGCGGGGGAAGCGGTCGGGCAGGCCGTGGCCCGGCTGGTTCCCGTGCTCAACCCGGACCTGGTTCTGCTGGGCGGGGGCCTGGCCACCGGCGCCACCGACCTGATCCTCATCCCGGTCCGCCGGGCGCTGGCCGAAGCCACCCCGCTGAGCAACGTCGTCGCCGCTCCCCCGGTCGGCCTGGCCACCGGTGGCGCCGACGCGGGCGCGCTGGGCGCGTCCTATCTTCCCGGTACGAACGAACGCCGCACCCCGGCAGGAGCAGCCCTATGAGCCTTGACCAAGTCCCGCTGCGGCTGGGGGTGATCGGCTGCGGCCGGATCGCCCAGGTCGCGCACCTGCCCGCCCTGGCCAAGGCCGAGACCATCACCCTGGCCGGGGTCAGCGACCGCAGCCCCAGCCTGGCCAAGGGGGTGGGCGCCCGGTACGGGGTCCCGGGCTTCACCGAGGTCAGCGAGCTGCTGGCCCAGGACATCGAGGCCGTGCTGATCGCGGTCCCGGACCGCTTCCACCTTCCGGTCGGGACCGAAGCCCTGACCGCGGGCAAGCACGTCCTGCTGGAGAAGCCGGCCGCCAGCACCAGCGAGGAGGCCGCTGAGCTGGCCCGCCTGGCCGCCGAGGGCGGGCTGACCGTGCAGATCGGGGCCATGCGGCGGCACGACCCCGGCATCAACTACGCGCGGCGGGCGGTGACCGAGATCGGCCCGATCCTCAGCGTCAGCTGCTGGTACCGGGTGCACGCCAAGCTGCGGCCGCCGACCGAGGCGACCTTGTTCCCCTACACGGTGGTCGACGAGGACGTCCGCAAGCACGAGGCCGAGTTCAAGGCCGACCGGCAGCGCTACCTGCTGGCCACCCACGGCGCGCACGTGTTCGACAACCTGCGCTACCTGGCCGGCGACGTGGCCGCGGTCCAGGCCCGGGTCGCGCACGTCGGCGCGGACTTCAGCTGGCACGGCAGCAGCCAGCTGGCCGGCGGCGGGCTGGCCAGCTTCGAGATCAGCGCCAACGTGCACTCGGACTACTCGGAGGGGTTCGAGATCTACGGCGAACGCGGGCACGTCAGCGTCCGGTCCTGGTTCCCGTTCTTCCGCCGGGCCAGCTCGGTACGGGTGTTCAGCGAGGACGACACCACCTGGCGATCACCGGAGTACGGGGCGGCCGACGCCTATCAGCGGCAGGCCGAAGCGTTCGCGGCCGCGGTCCGCACCGGCGGCGCCGCCGACCCGTCGGCCGAGGACGGCGTGCAGGCCCTGCGGCTGATCGAGGCGGTCACGGCGAGCGCCGCTCAGTCAGGCCGGGAAGTCAGCCTGTGACCGGGCCCCACGAGCTGGGGATCTTCGCCCGGACGTTCCCCCGGTCCAGCGCGGACGAGGTGGCCACGGCGGTGAGCCGGGCCCGGTTCGGCCTGGTCCAGCTCAACCTGTCCGCGGTCGGGCTGCCGACCCTGCCCGCGCCGGACGAGCTGGGGGCACTGGAGTTCGGCGTCATCCGGCGGGCGTTCGATGACCGGGGCCTCGGCATCTGGGGCCTGTCCGCCTCGTACAACATGATCCATCCCGATCCGGCGGTGCGCTCGGCTTCGGCCGAGGCGGCGGTCGCGCTCATCGGCCGCGCGCCCGAGCTGGGAGCGACCGCGGTCACCTTGTGCACCGGGAGCCGGGACCCGGACAACATGTGGCACCGGCATCCCGGCAACGACGAGCCCGCCGCCTGGCAGGACCTGCGGGCCGGCCTGGACCGGCTGCTGCCCGCGGCGGCCGCGGCCGGGGTCCGGCTGGGCATCGAGCCCGAGCCGGGCAACGTCATCTCCGACGCGGCCCGGGCCCACCGGCTGCTGGACGAGCTGGGCGGCGACGCCGAGTGGTGCGGCATCATCTTCGATCCGGCCAACCTGGTCACCGTGGACACCGCCGGGCAGCAGGACTCCATCCTGACGGCGGCCGCTGACCTGCTGGCCGGGTCCATTTTTTGTGTGCACGCCAAGGATGTGGTCGGGTCCGGGTACGCGGCGGCCGGGACCGGGAAGCTGGATTACAGCCTGGTCTTCCGGCTACTGGCCGCGATGGCGGCCGGGACACCGCTGATCGTCCAGGACGCGGCCGAAGACGACGTGGCCCGGGTCCGGGATTTCCTGCTGGCGCACGCCGGAGCGGCCGGGGTCAGCCTGCGGGTGCCCGAGCCGCGGATGTGATGACCGCGCCGCCGACTCGCCCGGGGCCGTCCCGGCTGGAGGCGGCCCGGTACGCGCGGCAGGCTCACGTCCGGCTCGACGGGTGCGGGCCGCCCGGTTCGGCGCGGCGGCCGGTCCTGCTGCTGCACGGCCTGGGCGGCGACTGCGCCCAGCCGTGGGCGTTCCTGGCCGGTGACCGCGGGCGGCGCCGGATCGCTCCCGACCTGCGGGCGCACGGGGCCACCGGCTACATCGGGCCCGACGACGCGTTCAGCTTCGACGGCCTGGCCGACGACGTCGTGGCCCTGCTGGACCGGCGGGGGGTGACCGGGCCGGTCATCGCGGCCGGGGTGTCGATGGGGGCCGGGATCGCGCTGAACCTGGCCCTGCGCTACCCGGACCGGGTGGCGGCGCTGGCACTGGTCCGGCCCGCCTGGCTGGACCAGCCGCTGCCGCCCAACCTGGCTCTGTATCCGTGGATCGCCGAACTGCTGCGGCGGCACGGGCCGGAACTGGGGCTAGCCCGGTTCGAGGCCACCGACGCCTACCGGGCGGTGCGGGCCGAGTCAGCGTCCGGGGCGGCCAGCCTGCGGGGGCAGTTCACCGCCCCGTATGCCATCGAGCGGGCGGTGCGGCTGGACCGGATGCCCCGCTCGGTGCCCAGTCCGGACCTGGGCGCGCTGCGGCGGGTCAGCCAGCCCGCGCTGGTGGTGGGGGCGCCGCGCGACCCGGTGCATCCGCTGGCGCTGGCCGAGGCCACGGCGGCGGCCCTGCCCACGGCGACGCTGCGGGTGGTGGCGGCCCGGGACGAGGACCCCTCAGGTCAGCTGGCCCAGATCGCCGGGGCGGTGGCGCAGTTCGTGGCCGGGGGGCCAGTGCCTAGCTGAGCAGGTAGGACTCGGCGCGCTGCTTGGCGTCGGGGACGGCCTGGTGGTCGTCCTGCTGCTCGATCAGCACCGGCCAGATCCGGTTGTAGGCGTCGCGGATGTGCTGCCCGATCGCGGTCACGGCGCCGGGCTCGTCCTCGGAGCGGATCAGCTCCAGGATCCGGCTGTGGTTGGCGATCATGGTCTCGCGCCAGTCCTGGCTGGCCACGGTGCGCAGCAGCAGGAACCAGTGCACCTGCATGCGGATGCTGGACCAGCTCCGGTACAGCCGGTCGTGGTGGGCGGCGCGGAAGATGTTGTCGTGGAAGTTCACGTCGAGCTGGGCCGCCACCTGCTCGGTGATCTTCCGCTTCATGCCGGCCCGCAGGTCGGCCAGGGACTGGTCGAGCGCGGCCAGGTCGGCGTCGTCGCGGCGGCGGATGGCCAGCCGCACGGCCAGCTCCTCGATCACCGAGCGGAGGCTGTACACCTCGCCGAAGTCTTCCACCGTGAGCTGCACGACGGTGGCGCCGCGGTGCCGCGACAGCGTGACCAGGCCTTCACGCTCCAGAATGAGGAAGGCGTCTCGCACCGGGCCCCGGCTGACGTCGAGCGATTCGGAGATCTGCTCTTCGCGCAGGTGCTGGCCGGGTGACAGCTCGGCATTGAGAATGGCTTCACGGAGGCGCTCGGCGACCACGTCGCCGAGGGACGTGCGGACCGCGGGCCCGGTCAGCAGTGGGCCGCTGGCCGCCGGGCTCTTGGCAGAGGCCGACAATGGACTGCTCACAGTGCTCTCCACTCGTCTATCCCCCGTCATGTTCCAACCCCATGCCCCGGCTCACGGATCGGCCCTGGTCCACAAGCTCGGCTCACTGCCGATTGTAAACGAGAAACACTAGGCGCACGCGGCTGTGACGCAAGGATAACGGCGAGTCAGCTGAGGTTGGCTGACGAGGCTGATGATGTTCAGCTGGTGAGGGTGGCGGCGTTCAGTTGCTGAGGGTGGCGGCGGTGATGGCGCGGTTCCGCAGCACGCTGCTATAGACCACGGTGGTGGTCACCGTGCCGAGCCCGGCGATGCGGCCCGCGGTCTGCTCCAGATGCCGCATGGACCGGGCCACGACCTTGAGGATGAAGCAGTCCTCGCCGGTGACGTGGTGGGCTTCGATGATCTCGGGGGTGACCGCGACCAGGTCGTGGAACGGCTTGTAGTTGCCGGTCGGGTAGCGGAGCCGGATGAAAGCCAGGATGTCGAGCCCGAGCCGGTCCGGTTCGACCACCGCCGAATACCCGGCGATCACCCCGCTCTCCTCCAGCCGCCGGACCCGCTCGGTGACCGCGCTGGGCGACATCGACACCGCCCGGGCCAGCTCGGCGTAGCTGGCCCGTCCGTCCCGCTGCAGGGCTTCCATGATCCGGAGGTCGACATCGTCTGGGAAATCAACGGCCATGGGTATTGGATAGCGGGGAATCGGCGGCAGATCAAGAGTTCTGCCGGTGATCGTCCCTTCTGTCTAGGGTCTGGGCCGTTTAGCGTTCCGGGTATGACCAACCTGCTGATCAGCGCGGCGCTGCGGGTGCCGCCCGCGGCCCCGGCCGACGCCGTCTCCTTCTTCACCGCCCGGCTCACGTTCCAGGCCGATGTCTCCGACGTCCAGGCGTCGCTGGACTCGGGCGCACCGGGGTTCGTTCTGGTCGACTCGCGCGGTGACGCGGCCTGGGATCAGGGGCACGTGCCGGGGGCGGTGCACCTGCCGACGGCCGACATTCCGGCTCTGGCCCCGGGGCGGCTCGACCTCGCGGTCCCGGTCATCACCTACTGCTGGGGCCCGGGCTGCGACGGCGCCACCCGGGCCGCGCTGGTCCTGGCTCAGCTCGGCTACCAGGTGAGGGAGATGATCGGCGGCATCGAATACTGGATCCGGGAAGGCTTCGCGGTCGAGACCGCGCGTGGTCTTGAACGGCGCCCGGCCGACCTGCTCACCGCTCCCGCCGGCGTCATTGTCTGCGATTGCTGATGATTTTCATATCGAAGGCTGGTTAGTGGGGGTCCGGCGCCGGTGGCGGGCCCGGGTTGCGGGCCTCGGTCGTCGCCCGGGTTCGCTGGTGCCTGAGTTACTGGTGGTCCGACTCAACGGCGCGAAATTGGGCACCTAGCGCTCATGATCGCTCTTGCCATGGTCGGTGTGCCCAGCAGCGCCGCCAGCTACGCCGCGGGCCAGGATCAGGCGCCGCGCGCCCTGCGTGAGGCCGGGCTG
>DASXJM010000561.1:0-2474 GCA_036497405.1 Streptosporangiaceae bacterium
GAGACGAGAACGATCCCTACTGTGGCGTCGGGGTTCATGATTTATCCTGAATCGTGTTCGACATTGCCGAAAGGTTCGCATGATTCAATCGGTGGACCGCGCCGTCCGCATCCTGGCCGTGCTCGGCTCCGGGCCACCCCGGCTGGGCGTGACCGAGATCGCCGACCGGGTCGGCCTGGCCAAACCCACCGTGCACGGGCTGCTCCGCACGCTCGAGCACCACGACCTGGTGGCCCAGGACCCGGACACCGGCAAGTACAGCCTCGGCCCCGGCGTGGTCTCGCTGGGCAACAGCTTCCTGGGCGGCTCGGAACTGCGGGCCCGGTCGCTGCGCTGGACCGAGGTGCTGGCCCGCAAGGCCGGGGAAGCGGTCTGGGTGGCCACCCTGTCTGGGCCGCGGGTGATCGTGCTGCACCACGTGTTCCGCCCCGACGACACCGTGCAGATCCTGGAGGTCGGGGCGACCATCCCCTGGCATGCCTGCGCCCTGGGCCACGCCATCGTGGCCCACCAGCCCGCCCCCGAGCAGGCCCGCGCGCTGGCCAGCGACCTGGTCCCGCTGACGGGCCGGACCCGGACGACCAAGGCGGCCCTGCGCCGGGCCCTGGCCCAGGTGCGCCGGCAGGGCCTGGCCGTCGAGGACCAGGAAGCCACCGTGGGCGACGCGGGCATCGCCGCGCCGATCTTCGGCCGGGATTCGGTGGCCGGGGCGGTCGGGGTGGTCGGTGCGGCCGACCGGCTGCTCATCCCGGCCGCGGGCCAGCCGGACCTGGACCGGGACCGGCCGGACGCCGTCCGGCCCGAGGCCGCGCGACCAGACGTGGCCCGGCCCGACCTGGCCCGCGCCGTCCAGGAGGCGGCCCGGGCCATCTCCCGTGACCTGGGCGCGGGCCGGGGCAGCCCGCTGGGGCCGGTACTCTCCGCCCTGAGCTGACTGGCACCGGGCTGACCGGCACCGAGCTGACCAGCACGGGGCTGACCGCACCGCCGGGCCACCGGTCACGGCGAGCTCACCGGGGCGGAGGGGGCCGCGGCCAGCACGGCGGCGGCCTGATCGGCGCAGCGGACCGAGTCGGCGCCGGCCACCCAGGCCGCGACCTGCGGTACCCGGGCCGCGCCGACACTGAACGTCCGGATCCCCAGGCCCAGCAGCAGCGGCAGCACGGCCGGGTCGGCGGCGGCGTCCCCGCACACCGACACCGGGATCCGCGCGGCCGCGGCCGCCATGGTCACCTGGGCCAGCAGGGTCAGCACCCGCGGGTCGGCGGCCAGCGCCGGGCCCATCCGGGGGTCGGCCCGGTCAATGCCGAGCACCTCGCTGGTCAGGTCGTTGGTGCCCACCGAAAAGAACCCGGCGGTGCCGGCGAACGCGCTGAGCCCGGCGGCGGTGGACGCGACTTCGACCATCATGCCCAAGACCAGACCTTCGATATCATCCTGAGCCGCGACCTCGGCCAGCAACGCGGCAACCGCAGTCAACTCGCGGACCGTGGTGACCATCGGCACCATGATCCGCAGGTCGGTGTTCCGGCCGGCGGCCAGGATGGCGCGGAGCTGATCGCCGAGCGCGGCGGGCGCGGCCAGCAGGCTGGTCAGGCCGTTGGCGGGGTTCGGGCCGGATGATCCGGTCAGGAACGGCGGGACCTTGTCGCCGGAGAAGTCGAGCAGCCGGACCACGGCCGGGCGGCCCGCCAGCAGGCTCAGCAGCGGGCGCAGCGCCGCCTCGTGCTCGGCCTGGGTGGGCCAGGCGTCGGCCCCGACGAACGGGATCTCGGTCCGCAGCAGCCCGACCCCGGCCGCGCCCGCGGCCAGCCCCATCCGCACCTCGCGGGCCGAGGCCGCGTTGACCAGCAGCGTGACCTCCTGGCCGTCGGCGGTGCGGTGTACCGGAGAGGTGCCTGGGTCTGGTGAGGCTGGTGGGACATGCGAGGTCGGTGGGGCTTGAGTGCTTGGTGGGGCTTGCGGGGTTGGCGATGCTGGCGTGCCCTGGGTGCTTTGGGTGTTTGGTGGGGTGGCGGGGGCTGGGGTGCTGGGAGGCAGGTCGGCCGGGGCGGGGTCGAGGATGAGGCGGGCGTGGGTGGGGTCGGCGGCGTCGACCAGGACCGGGCGGCCGGGCGGGAGGTCGAGGACGGCCGGGTCGACGCCGGCCAGCATGGGCAGGCCCAGGCCGCGGGCGATGATCGCCGCGTGCGAGCTGGCCCCGCCGGTCACCGACACCGCGCCGGTCAGGCCCTCGTCGGCCAGCCGGATCAGGTCGGCCGGATCGACCTCGCGCTGGATCAGGACGAAGTCACCGGCGGGCGGGGGCACGGTCGCGGCCGAGGTCAGCTGGGCCACCACCGCCTGGCCGACCTGGCGGACGTCGTCGGCGCGGGCGGCCATGTCCTGGTTGGGCAGGGCGGCCAGGATGTCGGCCTGGGCGGTGGCCGCGCCGCTCACCGCGGCCACCGCGCCGGCCCCGGCGGTCACCGCGG
>DASXJM010000562.1:0-9145 GCA_036497405.1 Streptosporangiaceae bacterium
GGATTTGAAACGATCTGCTGAGGAACGGGTGACGTGAGAACAGTCAGTGGACCAGCGAGGGAGCTTCAGCCATGACCAATGAGCACGAGCACCACCACGACCCGACCTTCTACCGGTCGCCGGCCGACGCTGCCGCCGCCCCGGCCGAGAAGCTGGCCTATCTCGTCACGTTCTCCCGCCCGGCCGACAAACCCGATGCCCTGGCCGTGGTGGACGTGGACCCCGACTCGGCGACCTACTCCCAGGTGGTCGGGTTCACCGAGCTGCCCAGCGTCGGCGACGAGCTGCACCACTTCGGCTGGAACGCCTGCTCCAGCGCGCTCTGCCCGACCGGCAACCACGATCACGGCGACCGGCGCTACCTGATCGTCCCCGGCCTGCGGTCGTCCCGGCTGCACGTGTTCGACACCCAGCCGGACCCGTCCCAGCCGCGGCTGGTCAAGACGCTGAGCGCCGAGGAGCTCGGTAAGCGGGCCAACTACTCGCGGCCGCATACCATCCACTGCGGCCCGGGCGCGGTGTTCGTGTCCTGCCTGGGCGGCGGCGACGAGGAGGGTCCCGGCGGCGTCGCGCTGCTGGACCACAACACCTTCGAGGTCGTCGGGGCCTGGGAGGCCGACCGCGGCGACCAGTACCTGGCCTACGACATCTGGTGGCACGTCATGCAGGACGTGGCCGTCACCTCCGAGTGGGGCACGCCGTCCATGATCGAGGACGGCATCGTCCCCGAGCTGCTGCTGGGTAAGAAGTACGGCCACCGGCTGCACTTCTGGGACATGAACACCCGCAAGAACGTGCAGACCATCGACCTCGGCGACGAGCACCAGATGGCGCTGGAGCTGCGGCCGGCCCACAACCCCGACTCGCTGTGGGGCTTCCTCGGCGTGGTCATCAGCGTGGAGGACCTGTCGGCCTCGATCTGGCTTTGGCACGAGAACCCGGACCGGACCGGTGAGCACGACCGCTGGGCCGCCCAGAAGGTCATCACGATCCCGGCCGAGCCCAAGGACCCCGAGCACCTGCCGCCGCTGCTGCAGGGCTTCGGCGCGGTGCCGCCGCTCATCACCGACATCGGCCTGTCCGTGGACGACAAGTTCCTCTACGTGTCGTGCTGGGGGACCGGCGAGCTCAAGCAGTACGACGTCAGCGACCCGTTCAACCCGCGCGAGGTGGGTTCGGTGCGGATCGGCGGCATCGGCAGCGAGAAGCCGCACCCGGCCAAGCCGGACGCCCCGCTGCGGGGCGGCCCGCAGATGGTCGAGGTCAGCCGGGACGGCCGGCGGGTCTACTTCACCAACTCGCTCTACGGCGCCTGGGACGACCAGTTCTACCCCGACGGCGTGGGCGCCTGGATGGCCAAGCTCGACGTCAACCCGGACGGGGGCATCGCGTTCGACGAGCGCTTCTTCCCGGAGGGCGAGGCGTTCCGCGGCCGCCGCGTCCACCAGGTCCGGCTGGAGGGCGGCGACGCCTCCAGCGACTCCTACTGCTTCCCGTCGTAACCGGAAGGGACACCCCACCATGTCAATCACCGACGACCTGCTGGCCAACAACGAGCGCTACGCGGCTGCCTTCCACGGCCCGCTGCCGATGCCACCCGCGGCCCACCTGGCCGTGGTGGCCTGCATGGACGCGCGGCTGAGCGTGTACGCGATCCTGGGCCTGGAAGAGGGCCAGGCCCACGTCATCCGCAACGCCGGCGGGGTCATCACCGAGGACGAGATCCGGTCCCTGGCCATCAGCCAGCGGCTGCTCGGCACGACCGAGATCATGCTCATCCACCACACCGACTGCGGCATGCTCACGTTCACCGACGACGACTTCAAGGCCAGCATCCAGAAGGACACCGGCATCAAGCCGGAGTGGGCCGCCGAGGCCTTCGCCGACCTGGACGAGGACGTGCGCCAGTCCATGGCCCGGATCAAGGTCAGCCCGTTCATTCCGCACAAGGAATCGGTGCGCGGCTTCGTGTTCGACGTCGGCACCGGCCAGCTCCGCGAGGTCAAATAACCGTTACTGATCAGCGCGACGGCCGCCGCCCGGCTCGGGCGGCGGCCGTCCGCGTTAGCCTCAGCAACTGTGACCGCCGTTCCCGCCACGACGTCCAGCGCAGGCGTCGAGGGCCGCTCGCCCGGCGGTGGCCGGCGGGCCCTGGTCTTCACCGCGGTCTACTACACGCTGGCCGCGATCGCGCTCACGGTCTGGCTGTGGCGGCATCCGGGCACCGGCACGGTGGCGGGCAACCCCAACGACGCCGACCAGTTCGCCTGGTTCTTCCGCTACGACGCGGCCGCGGTGGCCCACGGCCACCTGCCCGCCCTGGTCACCACCGCGCTGAACGCGCCGCCGGGCGTGAACGTCATGTGGAACACGTTCATGCTGCTGCCAGGGGTGCTGCTGACCCCGCTGACACTGCTGGCCGGGCCCCAGGCCAGCCTCACCCTGCTGATGACGGTGGGCTTCGCGGGCAGCGCGCTGGCCCTGTTCGTGGTGCTGCGGCGGTGGCAGGTGCGGGTGCCCGCGGCGGCGGTGGGCGGCGCCCTGTACGGATTCTCCCCGGCCCTGCTGCACTCGGCGGTGGGCCACTACGACCTGATGTTCGCGGTGCTGCCGCCGCTCATCGTCGACGTGGCCATCCGGATGGCCACCGGCTGGCTCGGCCCGGTCCGCGGCGGCCTGTGGCTGGGGCTGCTGGCCGCCGCCCAGCTGCTGACCGCGGAGGAGCTCCTGCTCGACACGGCCATCGCCATCGCCCTGGTCGGGGTGGTGCTGGCCCTGAGCCGGCCCCGGGACGTGCTGCCCCGGGCCCGGGACACGCTGGCCGGCCTGGGCGTGGCCGCCGTCCCGGTGCTGGTCCTGTGCGGTTACCCGCTGCTGGTCCAGTTCTTCGGGCCACTGCACCAGCACGGCAGCGCGTTCGCCCCCGACTACTTCAAGGCCGGCCTGAGCGGCTTCGTGACCCCGTCCCAGCTGTTGCTGTTCCACACCGCGGGCAGCGCCGCGGCCGCCGCCCACTACCAGGCCGGGAAACCCGAGTACCTGGCCTACCTGGGCTGGCCGCTCCTGCTGGCGCTGGCCCTGATCGCGGTGACCTGCTGGCGCTACCTGGGCGTGCGGGCGGCCGCGGTCACGTTCGCGGTGCTGGAGATCTTCTCCCTGGGCGGCACGCTGATGACCGGCGGCGTCGCCCACGGCGGCATCCTGCTGCCCTGGCACTGGCTGGGATCGCTGCCGCTGCTGGACGCGGTGCTGCCGGACCGGTTCGCGATCCTGGCCGACGGGTTCGCGGCCGCGCTGCTGGCCTTCGGGGCCGACCTGTTCCGGGACCGGCCCTGGGCCACCCGGCGGCCCTGGGGGCCGGCCCTGGTCACCGCGGTGGCGGCGCTGGTGGTGCTGCCGATCGTGCCCCGGCCGCTGCCGGAGTTGGCGGCCGCGCCGGACCCGCCGGGCTGGTCGGCCACCTTCGACGCGCTGCACCTGCCCGCCCAGGCCCGGGTCCTGGTGGTGCCGATCCCGTCGGCCACGTTCACCGAGCCGATGCGCTGGCAGGCCGACTCCGGCCACGACATCGGCCTCATCGGCGGCTACTTCACCGGCCCCGGCCCGCACGGCCAGGCCTACATCGACGGCGGCCTGTACCCCCCGACGGCCCTGTACCTGAACGTGCTGTGGGCCGGTGGCCCGGTCCTCAAGGCGCCGCTGCGGGCCCAGGTCCTCAGCCAGCTGGCCCAGTGGGACCCGGCCGCGGTGGTGGCCGTCACCAGCCCCGGCACGCGCCTGGGCAAGTACCTGACCGGCCTGTTCGGCCCGCCCACCCTCCGCCACGGCGCCCTCATCGCCTGGAAGCGTTAGCCTTCGCCCTGTGCTTGTCCTTGGAATCGTGGCCGGGCTGGCCGCCGTGGCCTGGGTCGTGCTGCTGGCCGGGCACGGCGGGTTCTGGCGCACCGATCAGCGTCTGCCCGCGGTGGGACCGGCCGGGGGCGCCGCGCCGGCCGGCTGGCCCGCGGTGATCGCGGTGGTGCCCGCCCGCGACGAGGCCGCCGTGCTGCCCGAGTCCCTGCCGACCCTGCTGGCCCAGGACTACCCGGGCCGGTTCGTGGTGACGCTGGTCGACGACGCCAGCACCGACGGGACCGGGCAGGTCGCCCGTGAGCTGAGCGCCGGGGCCCGCCAGCCGCTGCGGGTGGTGGCCGGCCAGGCCAAGCCGCCGGGCTGGGCGGGCAAACCCTGGGCCATGGCCCAGGGCGTGGCCGCGATCGCCGCCGACGACGCCGCCTACGTGCTGTTCACCGACGCCGACATCGCCTGGTCCCCAGGCGCCCTGCGGACCCTGGTCACCGCGGCCGAGGCCGACGACCGGGTGCTGGTCTCCCAGATGGTGCGGCTGCGCACCGAGACCGGCTGGGAGAAGGCCATCATCCCGGCCTTCGTCTACTTCTTCGCCCAGCTCTACCCATTCCGCTGGGTCAACCGGCCCCGCGGGCGGATCGCGGCCGCGGCCGGCGGCTGCATGCTGGTCCGGCGGGACGCCCTGGCCGCGGGGGGCGGCATCGAGCCGATCCGGGACGCCCTCATCGACGACGTGGCCCTGGGCACGCTGCTCAAGGGCCAAGGCCGGACCTGGCTCGGGCTGACCACCGCCATCCGCAGCGTCCGGCCCTACCACGGGCTCACCGACCTGTGGCAGATGGTGGCCCGCTCGGCCTACACCCAGCTGCGCTACTCGCCGCTGCTGCTGGCGGGCACCCTCATCGGCCTGGCCTGGCTGTACGCGCTGCCCCCGGCCACCGCGCTGGCCGGGCTGATCGCGCTGGCCGCCGGGGCGACCGGGACCGGCCCGGTGCTGTGCGCCGCGGCCGGGCTGGCCGGCTGGGCGGTCATGGCCGGGACCTACCTGCCCATGCTCCGGCTGTACCGGCTGTCGCCGCTGCGGGCCCCGCTGCTGCCCGGCATCGCGCTGCTGTACGCGGCCATGACCGCGGACTCGGCCCGGCGCCACTACGCCGGTCGTGGCGGCGCCTGGAAGGGCCGGGTGGAAATCCGGGAAAAGCCCGAGCCGCGAGAAGCAGCACGCAGAAGTTAACGACCCGGCAAAGCGCGCAGAACCCGGATATGGGACATGCCGGACCTGTCCGTAAAAGCCGGCGGCCGGACATCAATCCGGGGCCGTCATTCGGATGTGCTATCGCCAGCTGTGCTCTGTTACGACCCGATCAGGTGGAACACCCGAAATACTCGTGCTCAGATTGATGCCATTTCACTTCCGGTCAACTGGCATTTGGTCTTTACTATGAGCTTTACCGCTCAAGCCACCGACCGTAATCCGGAGGTTACAGGTGCTGCACGGGACCGCCACGGACCGGATTCCCCACCAGGCTCGGCACCGCAAGCCGGAAGAGCTGGCCATCGCGCCGGTGGGCGCCGAGGTGGGCCGCTCGTATGAGGACCTGTACGTCGAGCACGCTCCGGCCGCGCGGCGGGTGGCCCTGGCCATGGTGCCCCGCGACGTGGCCGACGACATCGTGGCCGAGGCCTTCACCCGGGTGCTGAGCGCGATCCGGGCTGGGGGCGGGCCCGGTCTGGCCTTCCGCGCCTACCTGCTGACCGCGGTGCGCAACACCGCCAACGACTGGCTGCGGGCCAGCCGCCGCACCACCGCCGTCGGCGACGTCGAGCACGACCTGGACGAGCAGAAGCTGCCCGAGGAGAACCTGGGCCTGGCCCGGCTGTCCCGCGGGCCCGAGGCCGAAGCCGAGGCCCGGGCCGAAGCCCGGCTGGTGGCCCAGGCCTTCGCCAAGCTGCCGACCCGCTGGCGGGCCGTGCTCTGGGAGCTGGAGGTCGAGGCCAAGGCCCCTGCCGCCATCGCGCCGATGTTCGGGCTGTCGGCCAACGGGGTGTCCGCCCTGGCCGTCCGGGCCCGCGAGGGACTGCGCCAGGCCTACCTGGCCGAGCACGTCGGGGCCAACATCCCGGCCGCCTGCAAGGCCTACGCCGAGGCGCTCAGCGCCGACACCCGGGGCCGGCTCAGCCGCCGCCGCCAGTCCGCCGTGCACGACCACCTGGCCCAGTGCGACAGCTGCCACTCGCTGGCCGGGGAACTGACCGAGCTGAACAGCCGGCTCGGCGCCATCCTCACCCCGGTGGCACTGGCCGCGGCGCTGGGCGCGGGCGGCCACCACCTGCTGCCCGGCGGGGCCGCGGCCGGGGCCAAGGCCGGGCTGGGGGCCAAGCTCGGCGTGGGCGCCAAGGCCGTGGTGTTCGGCCACTGGCGGGCCTGGCGGCTGCACCCGCTGGCCCCGGTGGCCACCGCCACCGCGGGCCTGGCCGCGGCGGGCGGCATGGTCCTCGCGGTCAGCGTGTCCCCGCTGTCGCCGTTCCACAGCCAGGACGTCCGCGAGCGCCCGGCCGCCTCGTCCGCGCAGGCCTCGGCGCCCGCCCTGTCGCCGTCGGCCACGCGCGGCTCGGCGGCCGGGGCCGCCGCCGGGGCCACGTCCGCGGCTCTGGGCGGCCGCACTCCGGCCGCGGCGGCCGGCGGCGGCGCCAGCCCGACCGCGAACGGAGCCGACACCATGACGCCGTCCGGCCTGGCCGGCGGGGCCACCGACCCGGCCACCGCGGGCGCCGCGGGAGGTGCGGGCGCCGCGGGGGCCGCGGGGGCCAGCCCGAGTTCGAGCAGCGGCACGGTCGGGGGCCTGGTCCAGAACGTGGGCAGCGGCCTCGGCGCCACCGTGCAGAACGTCGGCAGCGGCGCGGGCTCGGCCGTGACCGGCCTCGGCCAGGGCGTGAACGCGCTGACCCAGGCGGTCGGCGTCACCCTGGGCACCACCACCTCCGGCCTGGGCGCCGTGGTCGGCGGGGTCACCGGCTCCCCGGCCCTGGGCAACACGGTCAGCGGCGTGGGCGGCGCGGCCAGCGGCCTGGTCCAGGGGGCCGGGGGCGCGGTCGGCGGCGTGACCGGGGCCGTGGGCGGCACGGTCAGCGGGGCCACCGGTGCGGTCGGCAACACGGTCAGCGGGGCCACCGGCGCCGTCGGCGGCCTGCTCGGCGGCAAGAAGCCCTGACCCGCCACCGGTCTCCGCCTCTGGTATGTAATGGGGGTGGCGCCGCGGCCAAGCCTGGCCGCACGCCTGGATCCGCGGAGAGGAAAGAGCCGATGGCGCAGAGGGTGCAGGGTGTGATCGCCCGGGAGAAGGGCGCTCCGGTCGAGATCGCCACCATCGTGGTGCCGGACCCGGGACCGGGCGAGGCCCTGGTCCAGGTGCAGGCGTGCGGGGTGTGCCACACCGACCTGCACTACCGCCAGGGCGGCATCGGCGACGACTTCCCCTACTTCCTGGGCCACGAGGCGGCCGGCGTGGTCGAGGCCGTCGGCGACGGCGTGACCGACGTGGCCCCCGGTGACTTCGTCATCCTCAACTGGCGCGCGGTCTGCGGGCAGTGCCGGGCCTGCCGCCGCGGTGAGCCCTGGTACTGCTTCAGCACCCACAACGCGACGCAGAAGATGACGCTCGAGGACGGCACCGTGCTGTCCGCGGCCCTCGGCATCGGCGCGTTCGCGGAGAAGACGCTGGTCGCCTCCGGCCAGTGCACCAAGGTCGACCCGGCCGCCCGGCCCGAGGTGGCCGGCCTGCTCGGCTGCGGGGTGATGGCCGGGCTGGGCGCGGCCATGAACACCGGCGCGGTCACCCGGGGTGACTCGGTGGCCGTGATCGGCTGCGGCGGGGTCGGCGACGCCGCCGTGCTCGGGGCCAGCCTGGCCGGCGCGAGCAAGATCATCGCCGTCGACGTGGACGACCGCAAGCTGGAGTGGGCCCGCCAGTTCGGCGCCACCGACACGGTCAACTCGCGCGAGGCCGACGTGGTCGAGGCGGTCCAGGCCCTGACCGGCGGCAACGGCGCCGACGTGGTCATCGAGGCGGTCGGCCGTCCCGAGACTTACAAGACGGCCTTCTACGCCCGCGACCTGGCCGGCACCGTGGTCCTGGTCGGCGTGCCCACCCCGGAGATGAACCTGGAACTGCCGCTGCTGGACGTGTTCGGCCGCGGTGGCAGCCTCAAGTCCTCCTGGTACGGCGACTGCCTGCCCAGCCGCGACTTCCCCATGCTGATCGACCTGCACCTGGAAGGCCGTCTGCCGCTGGAGAAGTTCGTCTCCGAGACCATCGCCCTCGGCGAGGTCGAAGAGGCGTTCGGCAAGATGGAGCGGGGCGAGGTCCTCCGCAGCGTGGTCGTGTTCTAGCGGCTGCTGGCTCACGGTTCTAGCGGTTACCGGCTCACGGTTCTAACGGCTGCCGGCTCACGGCCGGGCCGCCCGCAGGCCACCCGCGAATGTGCCTTTGCCCTGGATAGGCTGGGCTCTTGCGTGCGGACCACGAGGAGGGTGAGTGCCGACCATCCTGATGACCGGCGCGGCCGGTCAGATTGGGACGATGCTGCGCGCGCGGCTGGCCGCCCCGGACCGGACCCTGCGGCTGCTGGACATCGCTCCGCTGACCGCCGGCCCCGGCGAGGAGGCCATCCAGGCCACCATCACCGACCTGGACGCCATGACCGCCGCCTGCCAAGGCGCCGACGCAGTGATCCACCTGGGCGGCTTCGCGGGCGAGGAGCCCTGGGAAGCCATCCTCGACGTCAACATCCACGGCAGCTACGTGGTGTTCGAGGCGGCCCGGCGGGCCGGAGTGCGCCGGATCATCTACGCCTCGTCCAACCACGCGGTCGGGTTCGCGCCCCGGGCCAGCTTCCCGGTCCCGGACTACGCCTTCCCCGAGCCCGACACCTACTACGGGGTGGCCAAGGTGGCCAGCGAGGGCCTGGCCTCCATGTACCACCACCGGTACGGGCTGGACACGATCTGCGTGCGCATCCTGACCTGCGCCGATCGCCCGCTGACGCCGCGGTCGCTGTCGACCTGGCTGTCCCCGGACGACGCCGGGCGGCTGTTCGAAGCCTGCCTGACCGCGCCGCGGCCCGGGTTCCGGGTCGTGTTCGGGGTATCGGCCAACACCCGGGGCGGCTGGGTCTCGCTGGGGGAGGCCCGGGCCCTGGGCTACGAGCCTCAGGACGACGCCGAGGCCTACGCGGCCGAGGTGCTGGCCCGCGCAACCATCGACCCCGACGACCCGGTGTTCCGCTACCTGGGCGG
>DASXJM010000563.1:0-1727 GCA_036497405.1 Streptosporangiaceae bacterium
GAGACCGTTCCAGCGGTCCAGGTCGTGGGTGTACTTCTGCACGACGACGTAGCTGCCGCTGGTGAAGTCCGGATCCTCGACCCCGACCAGGGCGGCTTCCTCGCCGGCCCGGCCGCCGGGGCTCTCGGTCCCGTCCACGAACCCCATCAGGTCGCGTTCGTCGAAGTAGCGGAAGCCGTGCACCTCGTCGACCACGGTGGCCACCGCGCCCAGCCGGTTCATGACCTGGCTGGCGAACTCGAAGCACAGGTCCATCTGGTTGGCCCGCAGGTGGAACAGGAGGTCGCCCGGGGTGGCCGGGGCGACGTGGCGGGCCCCCCGCAGCTCGCGGAACGGGTGCAGCTCGGCCGGCCGCGGCCCGCCGAACAACCGGTCCCAGGCCTCCGACCCGATGCCGACCACGGCGGACAGCTCGCCCTCGGGCAGCCGGAACCCGACCGCTCGCTCAAGGCCGGTCACGTCGCTCAGGAAGTCCCGCACGGTGTCCTCGCCACCAGGATCGATGGTCAGCACGAGGAAGATCGCGGCCGTCCGCAGTGGGGTGACGATCGGCTGCGGTTCCGGCGACGGCGGCGGCGGTGCTGTCACGGAGCCAAGCTTGCCACAGATGCTCCTGGGGACGGCGAGCCGGAGGGGGCCCCCTGGCCGGTCGGCAACGCGGTCTGCAACGCCTGCTCATCGGCCAGGGCGATGGCCAGCTCCCCGGCCGCGGTCGGATGGAAAGGCGCCGGATCCCGGACACTCTGCACGTACGAGTCCGGATCGCACAGGGCGTGCCCGGTGAAGTCCGGCCGGACCGTGATCTCCGACGTCGCGCTGGCCCCGTCCGACAGCACCTGGTTCAGGGCGTCCAGCAGCTTGCTGAGCGCCTTCTCCTTGGCTGCGTTCAGCCCCTCGGAATCCAGGCAATCCTGGCTGGGGTCGAACGGGTTGTAGTACAGGTTGATCAGCACCTGGGGGTGCGACGGCAGCGTGGCCAGCTGCTCCAGCAGCTGGTAGTACTGCGACGCGAACGTGTTCAGGTGCTGCTGGAAGTACGCGGTGGAGGCGCCGTCGGCGCAGGACCTGGCGGCCGCGCACAGGCCGACCAGACCGGACCAGCCCACGTCGTTGGCGCCGATGCTGACGATGACCAGCCGGGCATTGGTGGCCTGCCGGGCCGTGGCCAGCTGGGGCGGGACGGTCTGCCGGTGGGCCTGCTGCGGGCCGAGGATGCCGCCGGAGATGGTGGCGCCGCTGCAGGCCAGATTGAGCACGTTCCAGTTGTTGACCGCGGCCAGGTCGGCCGCGTACGCATCGGAGCTGCGGCGGCAGGCGTTGTCCTGCGGGCTGGGGTGGGCCACCCGCGGGTTGCCGAGCCCGGCCGCGGTCGAATCGCCCAGCACCACCGCCTGGACCCGGCTGCGGGCCGGCCCGGTCAGCCCGGCCACGGTGGGCAGCGGCGCCTGCCCGACCAGCCCGGTCAGCGAGCCGACCTGCTCCAGCCGGGACGGCGCGGAGTAGGCGGTGACCATGATCCCGCCCAGGTCGGCCGCTTCGGCCAGCACCAATCCCAGGCCGAGCAGGGCCAGGGTCTTGCGCCACGGGAACCGGGCCCACCCGCACAGCGCCCCGGCCAGCAGCAGCGCGCAGGCGCCGGTGATGACGATCTCCCACCCGAAGTACCGGGTCCAGGCGGTGGCCAGCGCGTCACCGATGGCGACCCGGACCGGGACCGCCCCGTGCGC
>DASXJM010000564.1:0-14742 GCA_036497405.1 Streptosporangiaceae bacterium
CGAGTTGTCGAACCCCACCAGCGACAGCTCGGCCGGCACCTGGACCCCCAGCGCGGTGGCCGCCGACAGGGCGCCCACGCAGGTCAGGTCGTTGGCGGCGAAGATGGCGGTGGGCCGGTCGGCCCGGCTGATCAGGCGCACGGTGGACCGGTAGCCGCCTTCCTCGCTCATGTCCCCGTGGTCGATGAGCACGTGACGGCCCAGGCCCGCGGCCCGCATGGCGTCCTCGTAGCCCTGCATGCGCAGCCGCCCGGCCACGCTGGGCAGGCCGGAGATGTGCGCGATCCGGGTATGGCCCAGCCCGGCCAGGTGCTCCACGACCAGGGCGGCGCCGCGCTCGTTGTCGTTGGCCAGCACATCCACGTGCGGCAGATCCAGGTCCAGGCCCCGCCCGCCCACGGCCACGGTCGGGATCTTGCTGGCGATCGAGACCAGGGCGTCCGACATCGGGATCGATCCGGCCAGCACCAGCCCGTCGACCCCGAAATCAAGGAAGGACCAGGTCAGCGTCTCATCCATCATCTGGTCGATGCGGCCGTCTCCGAGCAGGACGTGCTTGCCCGCCCCGTACAGGACCGGGGTCAGCCCGTCCAGCATGTCCGCGTACCAGGGCTGCCGCAGATCGTTGAGGAGCACGCCGATCGTGCGCGACCGCCGCTCGGCCAGCCGCCGGGCGGCGGCGTTGGGCCGGTAGTCCAGGTCGGCCATGGCCTGCCGGACCGCGTCCCGGCTGGCCTGGCTGACCTTGGGGGAGTCGTTGAGCACCAGCGACACCAGCGACCGGGACACCCCGGCCCGCCGCGCCACCGTCTCCAGCGTCGGCCGCCCGCTGGCCCGGCTGGCGCTGGCCTGGCTGGTGCCGGTCTGGCTGGCACCGTCTCGTCTGGTCCCCGGGGTCGCCACGCACCCTCCCGCCTGTTGGAGCGATCCAACGCTAGGGCGGTGCCGGGGCGGTGTCAACGAATGACACCATGAGCCGGTGAGTGAGCCCGATAGCAAACAAGTGCGGCTGGACCTGGCCCGGCTCGGCCGGCTCCGGGCCGGCATCAATGAGCGCAACCCGGTGCTGGTCAGCGCCAGGGCCCCGGACGGCGGCCCCGACGGGGTGGCCCCGGCCCTGGCCGCCGAACTGGCCCGGCGCCTGGGGGTGCCGGTGGACCTGGTCGGCTACCCGTCACCGGGTGCGGTCGCCGACCGGGCCGGCGCTGACGAGTGGGACATCGCCCTGCTCGGCGCGGACCCGGCCCGGGCCACGGCCATGGACTTCACCGCGCCCTACGTGGAACTGCCCGCCAGCTACCTGGCCCACGCCGGGTCCGGAATCAGCCGCCTGGCCGACGCCGACCAGCCCGGCCGGACCATCATCGCCGCCCGCAGCAGCGCCTACACCCTGTGGCTGGAGGCCCACCTGGCCCACGCCGACCTGATCCAGGCGGCCAGCCCGGAGCAGGCCCGCGAGCTGTTCGCGGCCGGCCCCCGCCACCTGCTGGCCGGGCTGGCCTCGTCGCTGGCCGAGGAGGCGCTCCAGGTGCCTGGCACCGTCGTGCTGCGCGGCCACTTCATGGCCGTGCAGCAGGCCATCGCCTGCCCGCCGGGGCGCCCGGCCGGACTGGCCTTCCTCCAGGACTTCGTGGCCGACGCCATCAAGTCCGGCCTGGTCGCCGGGCTGATCCGCCGGTACGGGGTGGGCGCGGCGCTGTCGGTGGCACTGCCGCCCCGGTCGTTACGGGCGGACCACGGTCAGGGCGAACGGCTTGTCCCCGGACGCGTGGTCGACGGCCTGGTTCACGTCGCCCAGGCCGAACTCGGTGACCTGGTACTGGCCTAGGTCGAGCAGGCCGGCCCGGACCAGGCTGATCAGCCGGGGCGCGGCCGCGCGCGGGAACATCCACTGGCCGCGGACGGTGATGCCGTTGCGCATCAGCCACGGGTAGGGCAGGGCCAGGTCATCCCCGCCCAGCATGCCGACCCCGCCCATGAGCACCACCCGGCCGAACTCGCGCACGGTCATGGCCGCGGCCCGCACCGGGGCCGTGCCCGCCGCGGGCGGCAAAAGGTCCAGCACCACGTCGATCGGGCCGTCGGCGGCGGCCCGCATCCGCCGCTGGTCGTCCGCGGGGTCCCCGGTCAGCCGGGTGGTCCGGACCCGGTCCCCGTAGCGGCGGGCCAGGTCGTTGAGCACGGCCTGGTTGCGGCCGGGGGCCACCACCCGCGCCGCCCCCATGGCCAGCGCCACCGCCACCCCGGAGCTGCCGTAGTTCCCGGTCGCCCCGCTGACCAGCACGGTCTCGCCTGCTTGCAGGCCGACGGCGGTCAGCCCGCCGTAGGGCACCAGCAGCAGGTCCAGCGCGCACCAGCGTCCGGCGTCGGCCTCGTCGATGGGCCCGAGCGGGATGGCGTTCTCGGTCGGGATCATCATCTGGCTGGCGAACGCGCCGTGCCGGTAGTGCCGCATCAGCTGACGGCCGCCCGGTCCGCGGGCGCTCCAGCCCTGCAGCACGATGTCCGGGGCCCGCAGGTCGTCCCGGGAGCGGACGGTGATGTCGCACAGGACCCAGTCGCCGGGCCGCAGCCGGGTGCTGTCCGGCCCGGTGGCCCGGACCCGGCCGACCGCGGCCGTACCCGGGGCCAGCGGCAGTTCGAGCGCGTAGTTGCGCTCCCCCCGCAGCACCTCGCCGGTGTAGGACAGGACGTGCGCCGCCACCACGTCGACGATGATCTCCCCGGTGCCCAGCACCAGGTCGGGCAGGGTGGTCACCGCGAGCGGGGACCCGAATTCGTTCAGCACTGCAGCCTTCATGGGCCCCACTCAACCGCGCTCCGGACCGCCCAGTAAGGCCTAGTACTATCCTAGGACTGGTGACTACCCCCCAAGCGTCGCACGTCGAGCTGGGTGACTTCCTCCGCTCGCGGCGGGAGCGCCTCACCCCGGCTGAGCTGGGCCTGCCCGACGGCCGTCGGCGCCGGACCCCGGGCCTGCGCCGGGAGGAAGTGGCCGAGCGGGCCGGGATCGGGGTCGACTGGTACGTCCGGCTGGAGCAGGGCCGCGCGGTCCGGCCGTCGGTGGCCACCATCGATGCCCTGGCCCGGGCCCTGCGGCTGGACCCGGCCGAGCGCACCCACCTGCGGGCGCTGGCCCGCAGCCCGCGGCACCGGGCCTTCACCCGGGAGACCGTGCCCGGGGCCATCCAGCGCCTGGTCCGGGGCCTGGACCAGCCCGCCTACGTCACCGGCCGCCGCTGGGACGTGCTGGCCTGGAACGCGGCCGCGGCCGACGTCATCGCCGACTTCGGCCAGGTGGCCGAGGAGGACCGCAACATCCTGGTCTTCATGTTCACCGACCCGGCGGCGCGCCAGCGGTTCGGGCCGAGCTGGGCGGGTGAGGCGCGCCGGATGGTCGCGCAGTTCCGGGCCACGCACGACCTGTGGGCCCGCGACCCAGCCTTCGAAATATTGATGAACCGCCTGCGTCGCGAAAGCCAGGAGTTTGTGACCTGGTGGGAGGCCCACGACGTCCGGCGCAGCATGTCCGGGCGGAAAGTGCTCTACCACCCCGGCCGTGGCCCGCTGCGCTACGAGTACGCCACCTTCCAGGCCAACGACGATCCCGCCCTCAAGCTGGCCATTTACACCCGAGCCTGATCCGGTCGCACCTGGCTCGGCGAACAAGCCCTCCCCGCCGTGGCGTAGCTCCTGACCGAAGCAGGTTTGCGTCGGCCCGGCGCCGGTACCTCTGGTGCATGACGACTCCTGCTCACGGTATGGACGTACGGCGCCGGGCCGGCTGGCTCCCAGAATCCCAGGAAGACCTGGAGGCCTGGCTCGACGGCCACCGTGAACGGGCGGAAGCACGAGGTGAGCAGGTCGTGCTCCATCCCGTGGTCACCGAGTTCCAGGAGCTGATCAACACCGATCCCGTGGTCCGCATGTACATCGAGCAGATGATCGCTCAGGTGCCGGACGCCAAGCCCTACCGCAAACGGCACCTGGAGAGCGTGCCGCAGCTGCTGCGCCTGATCAACGAGGTGCTGACCAGCGTGCCCGAATTCGGCGGCGACCAGGTGGCCACGCCGCTGGGCGCGATCCTCGACTGGACGATGGGCACCCGGGCCGGGTTCGCCGCCTACCGCGATCCGCGGGTGAACGCCATGCTCAAAAAGATCCTCAACGCCTGGTGCGAGTTTCTCAGCAGCGGCGACTCCCTGTACGCGCTCAACGATTCACCGTCCGGCTGGAAAAGCGCCGGGGCCCGGCAAGCGATCGGCATCGAGCAGTATGAACACGACCCGAAGGATGAGCACTGGGGCTTCACCTCCTGGAACGACTTCTTCACCCGGCGGTTCAAGGACGGCGAACGCCCGGTGGCGGCCCCGGACGACGACCAGGTCATCGTCAGCGCGTGTGAGTCCACGCCCTACGGCATCAGCACCGACGTCAAGCGGCAAGACCGCTTCTGGATCAAGAGCCAGCCATACTCGCTGGAAGACATGCTGGCTGGTGACGATTCGGTCGATCAGTTCGTAGGCGGGACCGTGTATCAGGCTTTCCTGAGCGCAACCAACTATCACCGCTGGCACAGCCCGGTGGCCGGAACAATCGTCCGGGCGTTCGTCCAGGAAGGCACCTACTACTCCGAGCCCGACTCCGAAGGCGCCAATGCGGTCGAGCCGATGAACTCGCAGTCCTACCTGGCTAACGTCGCGGCGCGAGCGATCGTCATCATCGAAGCCGACAACCCGGTCATCGGCCAGCTGGCCTTCGTGGCGGTCGGCATGTCGGACGTTTCCTCCTGCCTGATCGGCCCGGAGATAGCGCCCGGCCATCACGTGGCCAAGGGCGAGGAACTCGGCTACTTCCAGTACGGCGGATCAACCCACTGCCTGGTCTTCCGCCCCGGAGCGATCGCCGATTTCGTCCTTGCGGCCATTCCTCAGCCGCACGACCCCCAGGCGCCCCTGATGCTCGTCCGCGCCCGGCTCGCTACCGCGGCCCGGAAGTAGCGATGGACTCGGCGCAGCGACATTAGATAAGAGTGAACGCCACCACCTGATATCAGACCTGGAACGTCAGGACCGAGTGGGAGTGCGCGGGGAAGGTGTGGACGGTGCCGGACCGGAACTTCTCGATCGTGGCGGTGGCTACGGACACGGCCTCGGGGGCGTCGAACGAGTTCGACGCGGTGGTGCTGTCACCGTTGACGACCTCGACGGTGACGGTGACCGGGTCGAGGGCCTGGGCGAGCTGCAGTTCGGTGCTGACGTCGTGCTCGGGGTCCCGGTTGATGACGCTGAGCATGACCTCGCGGCGGTCGGGGGAGTAGGTGGCGGTCGCGTCCAGGACCGGGAACGGGCCCAGGTCGGCGACCTGGTAGGGCCAGCGCCCGGCCTCGGCGGGCTGGACCAGGTCGTGGGTGTCGCACTCGGTGAACACGTCCAGCGACTGCTCACCGAGGTGGTCGGCGAACAACCGCAGCGGATGATAGATGGTCTGCAGGAAGATGCCGGTGTCGCTGGTGACGATGGGGGCGATGACGTTGACCAGCTGGGCCAGGTTGGCGATCGGGACCAGCGAGCTGTGGCGCAGGAATCCGTGCAGGAACGTGGTCACGGCCAGCGCGTCGGCCAGGGTGTAGCGCTCTTCCAGGCGGCCGTCGTGCTCGCGGAACCAGACGTTCCACTCGTCGTAGGCGATGCGGATCGGGTGCTCGATCTTCTGGTTGTAGCGGACCTGCTCGATCAGGGCGCCGGTGATGCGGATGGCCCGCTCGGCCTGGTGCGGCATCAGCACGTCGGTCCAGTAGTCGTCGCTGCCGGTGTAGATGTGCACGCTGTGGTAGCGGACGAACTCGGCCAGGCCCTCCAGCACGACCCGGTCCCAGTCGCTCCAGCCGGTCTCGCCGCAGGAGACCAGCTCGATGCTGGGGTCGGTCCAGGTCATGACCTTGGCGTACTGCCGGGCGGTCTTGACGTAGTCCTCGGCCGACAGCTGCCCGATCTGCCACGGGCCGTACATCTCGTTGCCCAGGCCCCACAGCTTGACCGCGTACGGGGCCTCGTGACCGTTGGCCCGCCGCTGATTGGCCCAGTAGGTGTCGCCGGTGCCGTTGCAGTACTCGACCCAGGCCGCGGCCTCGTCCATGGTGCCGGTGCCCATGTTCACGCACAGGTAGGGCTCGGTGCCGACCAGCTCGCAGTAGCGCATGAACTCGTCGGTGCCGAAGCGGTTGGACTCCTCGGCGTGCCAGGCCAGGTCGGTGCGCCGCGGCCGCGTGTCCCGGGGGCCGATGCCGTCGGCGAAGTGGTAGCCGGACACGAAGTTGCCGCCCGGCCAACGCAGCAGCGGCGGCTTGAGCGCCTTGACCGCCTCGATCACGTCGGTACGGAAGCCGTCGGCGTCGGACAGCGGTGATCCCTCGTCGAAGACCCCGCCGTAGATGCACCGGCCCAGGTGCTCGGTGAAGCCGCCCAGGATCCGGCGGTCCACGGGTCCGAGCACACGATCGAGATCGAGCTTGATGACGGCCACGCGAAAAGCCCTCCCTGAGCTGGGGTTTCTTTGATTGCCACGTAGCATGCCAGGTGGCATGCTCTGGTGCAATACCCTGTTCTGGCCCGATTTGACTCATTATGAACGGCCCGTTCTGGAGGGCAGAGGTGCCGGTGACCCAGGGCGACGTCGCGCGCCGGGCGGGAGTCTCGCCCCGGACGGTCTCGAACGTCGTCAACGAGTTCCCGCTGGTCTCGGACGAGCTGCGGCAGCGAGTGCTGCGGGCCATCTCCGAACTCGGCTACCAGCCCAATCTGGTCGCCCGCAACCTGCGCCACGGGCGGTCCGGGATGATCGGGCTGGCCGTACCCGAGCTGTCGGTGCCGTACTTCTCCGAGCTGGCCGGGCTGGTCATCGCCGAAGCCCGGCGGCACTCCTACACCGTGGTGGTGGAACAGACCGACGGTGACCCGGGCCGGGAGCAGCAACTACTGCAGCAGAACGCCCGCGGACACCTGTTCGACGGCCTGATCTTCAGCCCGCTCGGCCTGGGCGAAGCCGAGCTGCGGCGGCACGCCGGCGACACTCCCACCGTGCTGCTCGGTGAGCACCTCGAGGATGGCCCGTTCGACCACGTGGGGCTGGACAACGTGGCCGCGGCCCGCGACGCCACCGCGCACCTGATCGCCCTGGGCCGCCAGCGCATCGCGGCCATCGGCGACCAGAGCCGCGCCCGCGGCGAGACCGGGCAGCTGCGGTCGGCCGGGTACCGGGAGGCGCTGCGGGCCGGCGGCCTGCGCTACCAGCCGTCACTGGTGGTGCCGGCCTCCTCGTTCCACCGCGGTAGCGGCGCCGAGGCCATGGCCCGGCTGCTGGACCAGGCCCCCGCGCCGGGCGCGGTCCCGGACGCGGTGTTCTGCTACAACGACCTGCTGGCCATCGGGGCCATGCAGGCCGTGCTGCGGCGGGGCCTGCGCATCCCGGACGACATCGCCATCGTGGGCTTCGACGACATTGAGGAAGCCCGCTACGCGTTCCCCCCGCTGACCACGATCGCCCCCGACAAGGACGCCCTGGCCCGGTGCGCGGTGGCTCAGCTGTTCGCCCGGCTCAAGGACCAGGGTGCCCCGCCCACCTCGCACCGGGTCGGCTACTCGCTCACGGTGCGGGGGAGTAGCCAGCGCTGATCCGGTTCCACTGGGCGATGGGGCGGCCGCCCGGCCATTCCGGCACCGGTGGCCAGTCCGGCGCCCCGCCGTCGGTGCGCACGTTGGTGCAGTTCTGCGGCCAGCCGGCCGGGGAGTCCTCCCAGCTCTCCTGGCGTCCGTACACGGTGTAGTCCATCAGCGCGTAGCTGTAGTCCATGGCCTGCACGCCGCGGCGTTCGGTCCAGTAGCTCTCGAACACCCGGTCCCCATCGCGCAGGTAGCACACCAGGTGGAACAGGCCGATCTGCTTACCGGGCAGCAGGGTCTCCAGGGACGCCTCGGCCGAGTACCAGGGCATGCTCCAGCCCATGAAGTCCCGGTAGCGGATGCTGTCCGCGTACGGTCCCTGGCCCAGCACGGCGAAGGTGATGTCCCGCGAGTGCAGGTAGGACAGCTCGCCGATCTGCGAGGTGTAATACGAGCAGCCTTCGCACTGCTGGGCCGCGGGCTGCCCGTGGTCCCACATGAAGTAGTACGCGATCAGCTGGCGGCGACCCTCGAACGCCTCCCGCAGCGTGGTCGGCCCGTCCGCGCCCTCCAGCGGGGTGGCCGGGTCGACCTCGACCATGGGCAGCCGCCGCCGGGCGGCCGCGACCGCGTCGGCTTCGTGGGTCAGGGCCTTCTCCCGGACCCGCAGCGCGGCGACCTCGGCCTCGAAGGTGGCCCGGTCCGTCACCGGGGGCCGGCCCTCCGGCGTGGTGGCAGCCGTCATGACCAGCCCTTCATCGGGCCCTGGGCCATCTCCGGGTGGTCGTAGGAGTCGTTCCAGTTCCACCAGTTGTAGGGCGGGGTCTGCGGGTACCCCTCGGGCGAGTCCTCCCAGGTCTCCTGGCGGCCCAGCGGGACCATGTCCAGGTAGCTCCAGGTACTGCCCATGGCCTCGTCACCGCGGTTGTCGATGAAATAGGTGCGGTACACCTGCTCGCCGTCGCGGTAGAAGGCGTTGGTGCCGTGGTACTCGTCCACGCCGTGGTCGACGTCCCAGTCGCTGGTGATCGTGTACCAGGGGTGCTTCCAGCCCATCCGGTCCTTCAGCCGGGCGATGTCCGCCTGCCCGGCCCGGGACGCGTAGACGAAGGTGACGTCGCGGGCGTTCAGGTGCACCACCGGTGCGACCTGGTCGGCCATGAGCGAGCAGCCGTGGCAGGCGTGTTCGGGCCAGCCGGTCACCCCCGGCTCGAAGAACGCCCGGTAGATGACGAGCTGCCGGCGGCCGCCGAACAGGTCGGGCAGGCTCAGCGGGCCGTCCGGGCCTTCGAACGTGTAGGCCTTGTCCACCGGGACCCAGGGCATCCGGCGCCGGGCCGCGGCCAGGGCGTCCCGGGCCCGGGTCACCTCTTTTTCCTGCACGAGGAGCCGCTGCCGGGCCTCCTGCCACTGCTCGGCGGTCACGATCTCGGGAGTCTTCATTTCGTCTAACCCTTCTTCGTCTGCGTAGCCGGCTTCGTGGGTGCAGCCGGGCCGGTGCTGAGGTCCAGATGCTGTTTGAGGGCTCCGAGCGGGCCGTCCCAGTCCCGGGCCAGCGCGGCCAGGAACTGCTGGGCGACCTGCATCGGGGCCGACTTCAGCCGGTAGCGCACCCGGCGGCGCTCACCCGGCTCGGCGGTGACCAGCCCCGCGTCGGACAGCAGGGCCAGGTGCTTGGCGATGGCCTGCCGGGTGACCGGCAGCCGCCCGGCCAGGTCGGTGGCGGTGGCCGGTCCGCTGGCGGCCAGCACGGCCAGAATGGAACGCCGGGTCGGGTCGGCCAGCGCGCCGAACACCCGCTCGGCAATGGTCTCCATCTCGGCCGCGGCCGCCATCTCGGCCGGCGTCCTGGTCAGCGTCCCGCCCGGTGGTCGCTGAGGTAGCTGGCCAGCTCGCCCAGCTCACTGCGCCAGCCGTCGACGTGACCCTGGTACTCGTCGCCGTAGACGTCGCCGGGCAACTGCGCGAACCCGGTCTCGATCACGGTCAGCCGGGTGCCCTGGCCGGCCGGCTCGAGGGTGAACTCCACATAGGTGCGGCGGGGATCGTCCTCGGGCAGCCCCTTGACCTGCCAGGTGTAACCGAACACGGTGGGCGCCTCGACCCGCTCGACCCGCATCTGTACGGTGAAGCCGCCGTCCCAGCTCATCTCGGCCGCCCCGCCCGGCCGCAGGTCGATGCGGGCGCCCGCGTCACCGAACCACGTGCCCAGTCCTTCGGCCGTGGTCAGTGCGGCCCACACCTTCTCGGGTGGATGATCGAGCTCCACCGTCCGCTCGATCCGGTCCGGAAACCCCATGGCGCCTCCCCGTATGTAGCAACCTATTAGTTGCGACAATATGGCAACCTGTCGGTTGCGTCAAGCGTCCAAGGCCAACGGCACACAACGCAGATCTGGACCTGTAACAACGAATCCCCACAGGTTTTCCACCGCAACTAACCCCGTTTAGCGACGATCAGCCCAACAATGGGGGAATGCCTCCGTTGCGCCCGACCCGGTCGGCCGTCACCCTCAAGGACGCGGCTGACCGGGTCGGCGTGACCGCGGCCGCCGCCTCCATGGCCCTGGCCGGCCGGGGCCGGATCAGTGACCGGACCCGGGACGCGGTCCGGCGGGCCGCCGACGAACTGGGCTACGTGCCCAGCTCAGCCGGGCGGGCGCTACGCAAGCAGCACGCGGGGGCGGTGGCGCTGATCGTGCCCAACACCTCCCAGCACGTGTTCGGCCACGACTACTTCATGCACGTGCTGACCGGCTTGTCCACCGCCGCCAACGCCCGCGGTGCTCAGGTCATCGTGTCCACCAACGCCGACGAGGCCGGGGCGATCGGCGCCTACGAACGGGTCATGCGCTCCCGCAGTGCCGACGGCGCCATCGTGACCAGCGCCGCCATCGACGACCCGCACCTGGAGGCGCTGGTCGCGCTGGGCCTGCCGGTGGTGCTGATCGGCAGCTTCCCTTACCTGCCGGACGCGGTCAGCGTCGGCATCGACGACCAGGCCGCCAGCGAGCAGATCACCGCGCACCTGCTCGACACCCACGGCCGCACCGGCCTGGTCTACGTGAGCGGGCCCCTGGCCCACCAGGCCGGGCTGGACCGGCGCGACGGGTTCGTGCACGCCCTGACCGAGCGCGGCCTCGATCCGTCCGGGCGGATCCTCGAAGGCGACTTCAGTGAGACGGCCGGGGCCGGGGCGGTCCGCTCGCTGCTGGCCGCCGGTCCCGGTTTCGACGGGCTGGTGTTCGCCAACGACGACATGGCCTTCGGTGGCCTGCAGGTGCTGAAGGCCGCCGGCCGGAGCGTGCCCGGCCAGGTGGCCGTGGCCGGGTTCGACGACTTCGGCCTGGCCCGGCTGACCACCCCCGGCATCACCACGGTCCGGGTGCCCGCCGAGGAGATGGCCCGGCTGGCCGCCGAGCGCCTGTTCGCGCTGGTCGAAGGGTCGCCGGTGACTCCCAATCGCCACCAGCTGCCGGTCAGCCTGACCATCCGGGAGTCCTGTGGCTGCCGCTAGGCCGGCCCCGGCGAGCCGCTGCGCCGCTGAGAGCAAGCGGCGGCTCTCCGGGCGGGCTGGTCGGAGAGCCCGCCCGGAGAGGCCAGGGGCAACCGGGCAGCCGGCCGTCCGCCGCACTGACCCCTCGCAGCACCACGGTTCGGCCGGCCCTTTTTCCCACGTGGGAACCCGGGTACCGCTGACGCTAGTGCGCCGGGCGGTCTGGCCACGTCGGCAGAACTGTGTAGATCACTGTGTATGTTTTCCGGCCCCGATCCGGCGCAACTGCGTACGGCCGGCCTAAGCTGGAGGAGAGCTTGCGCCGCCCAGTGAGCTAGCACCGTGAGGTAGCAGCGATTCGCACCAACCTGCCCGAGGCACCCAACAGTTTCGTCGGACGTCAGCGGGAAGTCGCCGAGCTGCTCCGGCTGGTGACGCAGGCCCGGGCGCTGACCCTGTGCGGACCCGGGGGGATCGGCAAGACCCGGCTGGCCCTGCACGTGCTGGCGGCCGCGGCCGACAGCTTCCCGGACGGGGCCTGGGTCGTCGACCTGTCCGATCTGCGCCAGCCGGAGCTGGTGGTGTCCCGCCTGGCCTCGGTGCTCGGCATCAGCGAGGAGCCGTCCCGGCCGCTGCTGGAGACCATGACCGACGCTCTGCAGTCGCGGACCCTGCTGGTGGCCCTGGACAACTGTGAGCACCTGATCGACGCCTGCGCCCAGGTCTGCCAGCGGCTGCTGGCCAGCGCCCCCGGGCTGCGGCTGCTGGTGACCAGCCGCGAACCGCTGCGGGTGGCGGCCGAACACGTCTGGCAGGTGCCGCCGCTGTCGGTGGCCGTCGACCTGACCGACCCCGACGGGTTCCAGTCCGAGGCCATCCACCTGTTCGCGGACCGGGCCGCGGCCTCGCTGCCCGGCTTCGCCATCGGGCCCGCCAACGCCGAGGCCGTGGCCACGCTGTGCCGGGCCCTGGACGGCATGCCACTGGCCATCGAGCTGGCCGCGGCCCGGGTCCGGGCCCTGTCGGTGCAGCAGATCGGAGCCCGCCTGGCCGACCGGTTCCGGCTGCTGACCACCGGGGACCGGTCGGCCCCGGCCCGGCACCGCACCCTGCGGGCCACCATTGACTGGAGCCATGACCTGCTCACCAGCCCCGAGCGGATCCTGCTGCGGCGGCTGTCGGTGTTCGCGGGCTGGTCACTGGAGATGGCCGAGCAGGTCTGCTCCGACGAGGATCTGCCTGCCCTGGATGTGCTGGACGCCATGGCCGCCCTGGTCGACAAGTCGCTGGTGGCCCGGGAGCCGGAGGTGCTGGGCCAGGCCCGGTACCGGCTGCTGGACACGATCCGGGAGTACGCCGCCGCCCACCTGGACGAGGCCGGGGAGACGGCGGTGTTCCAGCACCGGCTCCGCGACTACACCCTGCGGGTCGCCGAGCACAACCTGGCCACCGGGCTGGCCCAGATTCCGGCCTCCTGGGCCGAGCGGGTCGACGTGTTCCGCCGCTACGACGCCGAGATCGGCAACGTGTGGCAGGTGCTGACGCGGGCCCTGGCCGCGGGCGACGCCCAGGCCGGGCTGCGGATCTGCACCGCGGTCAGCCCGTGCTGGATCGTGCGCGGCTCGTTCACCGAGGGCGCCGAGTGGCTGGATTCCTTTCTGGCCGTGGACGCGCCCGCGGTGCCGGCCTGGATCCGCGGTGCCGCCCTGGTGGCCCGGGGGCAGCTGGCCCTGTCCAGCGACCCGGCCATAGCGGAGACGTCGGCCCGCGAGGGCCTGGCCCTGTGCCGGACGGCCGAGAATGACTTCTGGACCGCGGCCGCGCTGAACCTGCTGGCCGAGAGCGCCCTGCACACCGGGCGCCTGGCCGACGCGGCCAGCCGGGCCGATGAGGCCCTGGCCACCGCCCAGTCGGCCGGCGCGGTCTGGGCCGAGGGCTACGCGCTGGGGACCCAGGCCGCGATCGCCGCCGCCCAGGGCCGGCAGCGTGAAGCGGGCCGGCTGGCTCAGGACTCGATCAGCGCCATGCGCCGGATCGACCACAGCTGGGGCACGGCCCGGGCCCTGATGGGCCTGGCCGACCTGGCCCGGCTGCGCAGCGACCCGCGCGAGGCGCGGCTGATGTACCTCGAAGCCCGGCCGATCCTGCGCGAGATCGACGCCCGGCCCGAACTGGCCCGCGGCCTGGCCGGACTGGGCCGGGTCGCGGCCGATCTGGGTGAGTACGCTGAGGCTCGCCAGTACCTGGCCGAGAGCATGCGGCTCAGCCACTCCACCGGCTCGCACATCGGCATGACCCGGGCCCTGGAGGCGTTCGCGGCCCTGGCCGTGCGCGAGGGCCAGGTGGAGCGGGCGGTGCAGCTCACCGCCGCCGCCGGGGCCGTGCGGGCCGAGGCTGGCCTGCCCGCCCTGCCCGGGTCCCGGCGGGAGCGGATCCTGGACGCGGCCCGCGGCCAGCTCGACCCGCCCGCCATCGACCGGCTCTGGACCCAGGCCGCCGCCCTGGACACCGAGGCCGCCGTCACCCTGGCCGGGCAGGATCCGGCCCCGCGCCCCGACGACGCCGAGTTCGAGGGGCCGCCGCCCGAGGTGGCCAGCCCGCCGCCCGGTACCCTCACCCCGCGCGAGCGGGAGGTGGTGTCGCTGATCGCCCGCGGCTGCAGCAACAAGACCATCGCCGAGGAGCTGGTCATCAGCCCGGCCACCGCGGCCCGGCACGTGGCCAACATCCTGGCCAAGCTGGGCTTCACCTCGCGCACCCAGGTCGCCTGGTGGGCCGCTGATCAGCCCGGGGTCACGGCCGTGACCGTGCCCGGCCCGGCGTCAGGCCAAGCGGACGCCGAGTGACCGCAGCGCCTCGACGGCGCCGTGGCCCGCGGGACGCTAGTAGTAGTACGGGAACCGGGAGTAGTCCGGGTCGCGCTTCTCCAGGAAGGCGTCGCGGCCCTCGACCGCCTCGTCGGTCATGTAGGCCAGCCGGGTCGCCTCGCCCGCGAACAGCTGCTGGCCGACCAGGCCGTCGTCGATCGCGTTGAACGCGTACTTGAGCATTCGCTGCGAGGTGGGGCTCTTGCCGTTGATCTTGACCGCCCACTCCAGTGCGGTCCGCTCCAGGTCGGCGTGCGGGACCGCGGCGTTGACCGTGCCCATCCGGTGCCCGGCCTCGGCGTCGTAGGTATCGCCGAGGAAGAAGATCTCCCGGGCGAACTTCTGCCCGACCTGGCGGGCCAGATAGGCCGAACCGAACCCCCCGTCGAAGCTGCCCACGTCGGAGTCGGTCTGCTTGAACCGGGCGTGTTCGCGGCTGGCCAGGGTCAGGTCGCACACCACGTGCAGGCTGTGCCCGCCGCCCGCGGCCCAGCCCGGCACCACGCAGATCACGACCTTCGGCATGAACCGGATCAGCCGCTGCACCTCCAGGATGTGCAGCCGCCCGGCCCGGGCCGGGTCGATCGACTCGGCCGTCTCACCCTCGGCGTAGCGGTAGCCGTCCCGGCCCCGGATGCGCTGGTCACCTCCGGAACAGAAGGCCCAGCCGCCGTCCTTCGGGGACGGCCCGTTGCCGGTCAGCAGCACACAGCCGACGT
>DASXJM010000565.1:0-1761 GCA_036497405.1 Streptosporangiaceae bacterium
CGGCTGGTCCAGGAGCTGGCCGACCGGGGGCTGCTGTACCGGGCCGAGCCGTACGAGCACAGCTACCCGCACTGCTGGCGCTGCCACACGCTGCTGATCTACTACGCGCTGCCGTCCTGGTACGTGCGCACCACCGCGGCCAAGGACCAGCTGCTGGCCGAGAATGAGAAGACCAACTGGTACCCGCCCAACATCAAGCACGGCCGGTACGGCGAATGGCTCCGCAACAACGTGGACTGGGCCCTGTCCCGGACCCGCTACTGGGGCACGCCGCTGCCGTTGTGGGAGTGCGAGAACGACCACATCACCTGCGTGGGCTCCCGCGCCGAACTGGCCGAGCTGGCCGCCCGCGACCTGTCCAGCCTGGACCCGCACCGGCCGTTCGTGGATGAGGTCACGTTCGGCTGCCCGGACTGCGGGCAGACCGCCCGCCGGGTCCCGGACGTCATCGACGCCTGGTACGACTCGGGGTCGATGCCGTTCGCCCGGCACGGCGCGCCCTGGCAGAACCAGCAGGACTTCGAGCGGGCGTTCCCGGCCCAGTTCATCTGCGAGGCCATCGACCAGACCCGCGGCTGGTTCTACTCGCTGATGGCGGTGAGCACGCTGGTGTTCGGCCGCAACTCCTACGAGAACGTGGTCTGCCTCGGCCTGGTCGTCGACGAGGACGGCCGCAAGATGAGCAAGCACTTCGGCAACATCCTCGAGCCGCTGCCACTGATGGACCGGCACGGCGCGGACGCCCTGCGCTGGTTCTTCGCGGCCTCGGGCTCACCGTGGTCGACCCGGCGGGTCGGGCACGGAACCCTGGACGAGATCGTCCGCAAGGTCCTGCTCACCTACTGGAACACGGTGTCGTTCCTGGCCCTGTACGCCAACGCGGCCGCCGCCGACGGCAACGCCTGGGGCCCGGACCGGCTCGGTGAGGCCCCCGCGCCCGCCGAGCGCCCGGTGCTGGACCGCTGGGTCCTGAGCGAACTGCACACGCTGGTGCAGGACGTCACCAGCCTGATGGAAGGCTTCGACACCGCGGGCACGGGCCGGCGGATCGCGGCGTTCCTGGACGACCTGTCCAACTGGTACGTGCGCCGGTCGCGGCGCCGGTTCTGGGAAGGCCCACGGACCCCGGCCTCGGCGTCCGCGTTCGCCACCCTGTACGAGTGCCTGGAGACCGTAACCCGGCTGATGGCCCCGATCACGCCGTTCCTGACCGACCACGTGTGGAACGCGCTGCGCACGCCGGACGCCCCGGAGTCGGTGCACCTGGCCTCCTGGCCCGTGGCGGACCGGGCGCTGATCGACGCGGAGCTTTCGGCCGAGATGGCGCTGACCCGGCGGCTGGTCGAGCTGGGCCGGTCGGCCCGGGCCACGGCCACGGTCAAGACCCGGCAGCCGCTGGCCCGGGCCCTGGTCGGGGCGGCGGGCTTCGGGCCGCTGCCCGCCGAGCTGCGGGCCCAGGTGGCGGAGGAGCTCAACGTGCACGAGCTGGAGCCGCTGTCGACGGTGGGCGGGGATCTGGTCGACTACACGGTCAAGGCGAACTTCCGCGCCCTCGGGAGCCGGTTCAAGGGGACCACGCCGGTGGTGGCCAAGGCCATCGCCGAGGCCAACGGGGCCGAGCTGGCGGCGGCGCTGCGGGACCACGGCCAGGCCACGGTCACGGTGGACGGCGAGCCGGTCACGGTCGGCCCGGACGAGGTGATCGTGACCCAGACGCCCAAGGAAGGCTGGACCGTGGCCAGCGACGGCGGCGAGACCGTG
>DASXJM010000566.1:0-2677 GCA_036497405.1 Streptosporangiaceae bacterium
GCTGACATCCTTGTCAGCTTTTCTGTTCCTGGTGTGGCTAGGGTGAAGCGATGACCGACCAGACAACTGATTCCGCGCCGCTGGAGGCCAGCGCGCGTGACCTGCTGCGCCGCCACCCGCTGGTGGACGGGCACAACGATCTGCCGTGGGCGCTGCGCGAGCAGTTCGGCGGGGATCCGGTCCGGGCCCGGCTGGCCGAGCCGGTGGCCGAGACCCAGACCGACCTGCCCCGGCTGGCCGCGGGCGGGGTCGGCGCCCAGTTCTGGTCGGTGTACGTGCCCGCCTCGCTGGCTGGCGACGAGGCCGTGACCGCGGTGCTGGAGCAGATCGACACCGCGCACCGGATGATCGAGGCCTACCCGGACCGGCTCGAGCTGGCCACCACCGCCGCCGACGTGGAGCGGGTGTTCGCGGCGGGCAAGGTCGCCTCGCTGCTGGGGGCCGAGGGCGGGCACGCCATCAACAAATCCCTCGGCGTGCTCCGCTCGCTGTACGCGCTGGGCGTCCGGTACATGACGCTGACCCACAACAACAACGTCGGCTGGGCCGACTCGGCCACCGACCAGCCTCAGGCGGGCGGGCTGACCGACTTCGGCCGCGAGGTGATGGGGGAGATGCAGCGGCTGGGCATGCTGGTCGACCTGTCCCACGTGGCCTCCTCGACCATGCGCGACGCCCTGGCCGTGGCCCGGGCCCCGGTCATCTTCTCCCACTCCTCGGCCCGCGCCGTGTGCGACCACCCCCGCAACGTCCCCGATGACGTGCTGCGCTCCCTGGCCGGCAACGGCGGCGTGTGCATGGCGACGTTCGTCCCCAACTTCGTCTCCCCGGCGTGCGCCCAGTGGCAGATCGGGCTGCTGGCCGAGATGGAACGACGTGGCCTGGACCGCCGGGACATCGCCGCCTGGAGCAGCGTGAGCCCCGAGTACGAGCGGGCCCACCCGTTCCCCGAATCGACCCTGGCCCAGGTGGCCGACCACGTCGAGCACATCCGGGACGTGGCCGGCATCGACCACGTCGGCCTGGGCGGCGACTACGACGGCTCGGCCCGCTTCCCGGCCGGCCTGGGCGACGTGTCCCGCTACCCGGCCCTGTTCGCCGAGTTGCTGGGCCGCGGCTGGACCGAGGACGACTGCGCCGCCCTGGCCGGCGGCAACGTGCTGCGGGTCCTGAAGGCGGCCGAGAGCGAGGCGGCCAACCAGGCCTCGGCGGTACCCGGGGACGGCTAGGATCGCTCGCGATGATCGCGCCCCCCCGCACTTCTTCCGTGTTCCGCCAGGTGGGCGGTCTCGACGTGCTCACCTGGCCGGTCTTTGACGCCTTCCCGCTCACGGCCCTGGTCACCAGCCGCGCGGGCGGCGTGTCGCCCGGTGCCTACGGCTCCCTGAACCTCAGCTACGTGGTCGGCGACACCCCGGAGAACGTGCTGGCCAACCGGCACCGGGTTGCGGCCGCGCTGGACACCGACCTGGCCGCCTTCGTGTTCGCGGCCCAGGTCCACGGCGACGTGGCTCAGGTGGTGGGGACGGCCGACCGCGGCCGGGGCACGCTGGCCGCCGCCGACGCCGTGCCCGGGACCGACGTGCTGGTCACCGCCGACCCCGGCACCGTGCTGGCCGTGCTGGCCGCCGACTGTGTGCCCATCGTGCTCTACGACCCGCGGGCCCACGTGCTGGCCTGCGCGCATTCGGGCTGGCGGGGCACGGTGGCCCGGACCGCCGCGGCCGCCGTCCGGGCCATGCAGTCCCTGGGCAGCCGCCCCGCCGACGTCGTCGCCGCCGTGGGCCCGGCCATTCCGGCCGCCCGCTACCAGGTCGGCGCCGAGGTGGCCGAGGCCGCCGCCGCGACCTTCGGCGACCAGACCCCGGACCTGCTCCAGCCGGCCGACGGCCTGGCCGACGGCCCGGCCCAGTGGCGGTTCGACCTGTGGGCCGCCAACCGGCTGGTCCTGCGGGACGCCGGTCTGGCCGACGCCAACATCCACGTCACCGACGTCCCCACCGGGGACCAGTTCTTCAGCCATCGCGCGCAGCAGCCGTGCGGCCGGTTCGCGGCCATCGCCCGCCTGGACCGGCCGGACCGGAAGCCGTACCACCAGAAAGAGGGCCGATGAGCATCCAGGCCGTGCCCACGGCGTCCACCCCGCAGGCGCCCCGGGGTCAGGAGTTCCGCTACGACTCGTACCGGATCGACCCGGCCACCGGCGAGTTGGCCTGCCACTACAGCGTGGACGGGCGCCGGTTCACCGAACGGATCACGCTCAGCCCCGGTGACGGCTGGGACCGCCCGGCCGCGGCCGCCGCCGCCCGGCTGGTGTTCCTGCTGGCCGGCGTCTCGTACTACAAGACCGCGGCCCCGCCGGTCATCCACACCGGTGACCTGGCCCTGACCCGCCGCGAGCGGGCCTTTTTGCGCGAGTTCTACCTGGAAGGCCTGGGCGAGTTCGCCTACCGCAACGGCCTCGACCTGTCCGGCCTGCGCATCGAAGGGCCCGAAGCCCCCGCTCCAGCCCCCGCCGCTCCTCAGCCCTCAGCAACCCCGGACACCCCGCGCCGCGCGCTGGTCCCGTTCGGCGGCGGCATCGACTCCATCGTCACCGTGGAGCTGGTCCGCCCCAGCGCCGACATCGCGCTGTTCGTGGTCAGCCGCCCCGGCGACCGGTTCGAGGCCATCGAGC
>DASXJM010000567.1:0-9301 GCA_036497405.1 Streptosporangiaceae bacterium
CGGAGGACGCGGCCGCGCCGGCCCGGGAGATCGATGTCAGCGTGGCCCATCCGGCGCGGGTCTACGACTACTGGCTCGGCGGCAAGGACAACTTCGCGGCCGACCGGGCCGCGGCCGACGAAGTGCTCAAGGCCAAGCCGGAGATCCGGGACAACGTCCGGGCCAACCGGGGCTTCCTGGCCCGGGCCGTGCGATTCCTGGCCGAAGAGGCCGGGATCAGCCAGTTCCTCGATATCGGGACCGGCATCCCCACCGCCAGCAACACCCACGAGGTGGCACAGGCCGTGCAGCCCGGGACCCGGGTGGTGTACGTGGACAACGACCCGATCGTGCTGGCCCACGCCCGGGCCCTGCTGACCAGCACCTCGGGCCCGACCGCGTTCATCGACACCGACCTGCGCGACGCCGGGGCCATCCTGGCCAAGGCAGCCGGGACCCTGGACTTCAGCCAGCCGGTCGCGGTCATGCTGGTCGCGGTCCTGCACCTGATCCCGGACGAGGATGACCCGCGGAGCATCGTGGCCGCGTTCATCGACGCGGTGCCGTCCGGCAGTTACCTGGTCCTGTCCCACCCGGCCCGCGACGTGGCCAGCGAGAAGTCGGCCCAGGCGGCCCAGCGCTACAACGAGCACGTGGCCGCCCCGATGCGGCGGCGGACCCGGGATGAGGTGACCCGGTTCTTCGACGGTCTCGACCTGGTCGAGCCGGGCATCGTGCAGATGCACCAATGGCGGCCCACCGGCCAGGAAACGGCCGCGCCGTCGTCCGGCTACGCGGCCGTAGCCCGCAAGCCCTAAATTACTGAGGTGGCCGACATCGCTTCCGCCCTGCCCCGCTGGCAGGGCAAGACGCTCTGGGCCCGGGACCGGTCCGCCCCGCTGCGGGAGTTCCTGCGCACCGAGGCGGCCAGCGCGCTGATCCTGGTCACGGGGATCCTGGTCGCGATCGTGTGGGCCAACGTCAGCGACGCCAGCTACGAGTCGTTCTGGCACACCCGCTTCTACCTCGGCATCGGCTCGACCGGGATCAACCAGGACCTGCGGGACTGGCTGAACAACGGCCTGATGACCCTGTTCTTCCTGGTGGTCGGGCTGGAGACCCGTCGCGAGCTGGACCTCGGGGACCTGCGGGAACGGCGCCGGTTCGTGCTGCCGATCATCACCGGGCTGACCGGGATGGCGATCCCGCTGGTGATCTACCTGGCCTTCAACGCCGGCCGGCCCAGCGCGCACGGCTGGGGCGTGGCCATGTCCACTGACACCGCGCTGGCCCTGGGCCTGCTGGCCATGTTCGGCCGCGAGGTGCCGGACCGGATGCGGGTGTTCGTGCTCACCGTGTTCGTGGTCGACGACATCGGCGCGCTGCTGGTCATCGCGTTCGTCTACAGCAACAAGATCGTGTTCGCGCCGCTGGTGGTGGCGATAGCCGCGTTCGCGGTGATGTTCGCGTCCCAGCGGTTGCGGGTGCAGCGGCGATCGGTGTTCGTGGTGCTCGGGATCGTGGTGTGGGGCGCGCTGCGGGCCAGCGGCGTCGACCCGGTGGTGGCCGGGCTGGCCATCGGCCTGGCCATCCCGGCCTACTCCCCCAGCCGGGCGGATCTGGAGGACGCCACCGGCCTGGTCCGGCAGTTCCGCGAGCAGCCCACCCCGGAACTGGCCCGCAGCGCCCGGCGGGGCCTGACCGCCGCGCTGTCGCCCAACGCGCGACTGCAGAGCTTCTACCACCCCTGGACCAGCTTCCTCATCGTGCCGCTGTTCGGCCTGGCCAACGCGGGGGTGAGCCTCAATGCCAGCTTTCTGGCCCACGCTTACACCGCCCCGATCACCCTCGGCGTCCTCGTCGGCTACGTGGCCGGCAAGCCGATCGCGGTCGTGCTCAGCTCATGGCTGGTCACCCGGCTCAGCCACGGGAAGATCCAGCCGCCGATCGGCAAGGCGGCCGTGCTCGGCAGCGGCACCATCGCCGGCATCGGCTTCACCGCCGCGCTGCTCATCGCGACCCGGGCCTTCACCGGCCAGGACCTGGCCGAGGCCAAGCTCGGGGCGCTGTCCGCGGTGCTGGTGGCGGCCGGCCTGACCTGGGGCGTGCTCCGGGTCACCCAGCTGCTGCCGGCCGAGAAGCGGACCCGGCTGCTGCTCGGCGACACCCGGCTGATCCAGGACCTGATCCCGGCAGTGGACCCGGAGCACGACCACATCCGGGGCCCGAAGCAGGCGCTGCTCACGATCATCGAGTTCGGCGACTTCGAATGCCCGTTCTGCGGTCAGGCCGAGCCGGTGGTGCGGGACATCCTGACCGACACCACCATCCGCTACGTGTGGCGGCACCTGCCCCTGACCGACGTGCACCCGCGGGCCCAGCTGGCCGCCGAAGCGTCCGAGGCGGCCGGGGCCCAGGACGCGTTCTGGCCCATGCACGACCTGCTGCTGCAACACCAGGACGCGCTGACCATGATGAACCTGCTCGGCTACGCCGAGTCCCTGGGCCTGGACATGGAGCGGTTCCGCGACGATATGGAACGGCACGCCTACGAGACCCGGGTGGCCCAGGACGTGGAGTCGGCCGACCTGAGCGGGGTGTCCGGCACCCCGACCTTCTTCATCAACGGGCAGCGACACTACGGGGCCTTCGACCTGCCCACCCTGACCGCCGCGATGCAGGTCGCCCGGGAGCGGGCCCTCACCGGGCAGGCCCCGGACTGGGCCCCCGACGAGGTGGACCCGAAGGACTTCCCCGACGACGCCGCCGAAGAAGCCCCGGCGTCATAGCCGGGTCTCGGCCAGGTCGAGCCAGTAGGAGACGTCGGCCGGGTCGAAGTGGCGGATGGCCCAGTCGGCCATCCGCAGGCTCATGTGGGCCCAGGCCGGGGTCAGCACGTCGCCCGGGAGCTGGTCCACGACCGCATCCAGCCGGGCCCGGGCCGCGGCCGTGCTGTTGTCCGGCCGCAGGCCGAACCGCAGGGTGACCAGGTCGAAGCGATGGTCGCCGCGGCCCGCGCCGTCCCAGTCGACCACCCCGGTCAGGCGCCCGCCCTGGGCCAGGAGGTTCTCGTGGTGGAAGTCCCCGTGCACCACGTCGTCCCCGGCGGGCCGGTCCGGGTACTGGCCGCCGATCGCCGCGATCCGGCGCTCCAGCCGGGCCGCGCGCGGGCTGAACCAGCCCAGCGGTCCGTGCAGGCAGTACCCGGGACCGTCGGCACGCAGGTAGCGCGGCAACGCGGGCACCTCCGGGTGACCGGCCAGCGCGCCCGCGTGCTGGCCGGCCAGGGCCAGCGCCTGGTCGAGCAGCGCGGTGTCCACGTGCTGGACCGCGGTGCCGGGCAGCCGTTCCTGGACCATGGCCACGCCGTCGCTGATCTGGACCGCGAGCTGGGTGGCGGGAGCCGGGTAGCCGGTGGCTCGCAGCAGGGCGGGCACGGCCAGCGCGCCGTTCGCCACCTGGGCCAGGGTGACCCCGGGCCGCCAGGTGAGCACGCCGCGGCGCCCGTCCGGCCAGCGCACGTAGGCCGCGCCGACCTGGCCGCCCGGGCCGGGGCCTTCGATCACCAGCCGGACACCGGTCCGGTCCCGGACCGCGTCCGCCACCGGCCGGGCGTCCAGGCGGGCGGTCCGGGGTCCGGTCACACTCCCATGCGGGCCTGGACCCGGCCGTCGGCGACGGCGGCGGCCAGGGCGGCGTGGTCGTGGATGGTCTGGTCGGCGTAGCTGACGGCGAAGTCGGTGACGGCCTCCTCGAACCGGGTCGAGCCGCCGAGGTAAGCGGCGATCGCGACCCGGTCGCCGGTGCGGGCGTGGGCGCGGGCCAGGGTCCAGCCGCAGAGTCCGGCGTAGCCGGCCATGACCGCCGGGTCGAACTGCTCGATCGGCGCGGAGTACTTCCAGTCTCGCAACTGGCGGACGTAGTAGTCGGTTCGGACGCCGTCGGCGTCGGTGATGGTCTGCCAGCCGAGGAAGATGTCGCTGGCCGCCTGCATCAGCCGCTGACCGACCACCACCCGCTCGCCGTGGTGGTCGTACTGGCTCTGGCCGGCGTAGGCGGCCAGCACCGAACGCTGCGCCTCCTTGGCCTGCAGCAGCAGGGGGTCGTGGCCGTCACCGGTTTCCATCAGCATGATCCAGGCCTGGGTGCCGACGCTGCCCACCCCGACCACTTTGCGGGCCACCCGGGTCAGCCGGAACTGCCGGACCAGGTGCTGCCGCTCCGGCGGCAATGTCGCCGTGTAACCGCCGATCAGCGTGCGCAAGGTGGCGTAGCCGGGGCCGGCCCACTCCCCGGCGGGCAGATCCTCGATCGGGACGATCAGTGGCGGGTCACTGACGATTTCCCGGCGGCCGTCGACCATCTTGGTCAGCTTGGCCGCGGCCTGGGTGCTGTCCCGGGTCCGGGACCGGGCCGCTACCGCCTCGGTCCGCTTGACCACTCGTTTCTTGAGGTGGGAGCGGAAGCGGGCGATGGTGTCATCCACGTCGAGGCGTGCGTACCAGACGTCGAGCGCGGGCTGACCCGCGAACTCCCGCATGGCCTCGCGGTAGCGGGCACTGGCGGCCAGGGCCACCCGCCGGGCCTGCTTGGCGCTGAACCCGTTGTCCCGGCTGGCCACGACGAGGCTGGCCGCCAGCCGCTTGACGTCCCACTCGAACGGGCCGGGCAGGGTCTCGTCGAAGTCGTTGACGTCGAAGACCAGCCGGCGTTCGGGCGACCCGAAGGCCCCGAAGTTGGACAGGTGCGCGTCCCCGCACAGTTGCACGCGCAGGCCGGTGTCCGGGGCCGCGGCCAGGTCGGCGGTCATGGGCAGGGCAGCGCCGCGGAAAAACGTGAACGGCGAGACCAGCATCCGCCCGTGCCGCACCGGCACCAGCTCCGGAATCCGCGACCGGCCCTGCTCGATCAGCAGCCCGACCGGATCGCGGTCCGGCGCGGTCTGGAACTCCCGGTGCGTCTCCAGCGGGACCCGGGCCCGGGCCGCCTTCCCGGCCGCCGCGCCCTGCTGGTGTCCCCCGCCCTGGTCGCGCCGTCCGGCCGTTCCCCGTTCCCTGGTTCCCGTTACCATGCCGTTCACCTCCGCTCTAGCCATCGAAAGTGATACTTCCCGGGTGCGTCAACACCCCAGGGGGCCCTCCCGTAAGCAGGACTCCTAGCGTGTAATAGGTACAGACGTGAAGATCGCGATGGAGGAGCCCTGATGGTGGCGTACCAGGTAACGAACCCGGCGACCGGCAAGGTGGAGAGCGAGTACCCGACCGCGACCGACGCGGAGATCAGCGACGTGGTGGCCCGGGCCGACGCCGGTTACAAGTCCTGGCGGCGGACGTCGCTGGACGAGCGGGCCGCGATCTTGACCCGGGTGTCGCAGCTGTACCGGGACCGGGCCGACGACCTGGCCTCGATCATCACCCGCGAGATGGGCAAGATCACCAGCGCGGCGCTGGGCGAGATCAAGTTCGCCTCGCTCATCTACAAGTACTACGCCGACAACGGAGCCGACCTGCTGAAGGACCAGCCGCTGGACACCCGGGTGCCCGGCTCGGCCTGGGTCCGCAAGAGCCCGATCGGGGCCATCCTCGGCATCATGCCCTGGAACTACCCCTACTACCAGGTGGCCCGGTTCGCGGGCCCGAACCTGATGATCGGCAACGCGATCATCCTCAAGCACGCGCCCCAGTGCCCGGAGTCGGCTCTGGCCATGCAGCAGATCTTCCGCGACGCGGGGCTGCCCGAGGACGCCTACATCAACGTGTTCGCCAGCAACGAGCAGGTCGCGACCATCATCGCCGACCCCCGGGTGTGCGGGGTCTCGGTCACCGGCAGCGAGCGGGCTGGGGCCGCGGTGGCCGCCACCGCCGGGCAGCACCTGAAGAAGGTCGTGCTGGAGCTGGGCGGCTCGGACCCGTTCATCGTGCTGGACGGGGCCGACCTGGCCGCGGTGGCCAAGACCGCGGCCGCGGCCCGGATGGAGAACGGCGGCCAGGCCTGCAACTCCTCCAAGCGGATGATCGTGGCCGACTCGGTCTACGACGAGTTCCTGACCGAGTTCACCGCGGCCATGTCCGGCTACACCACGGGCGACCCGACCGACCCGGGCACCAGCTACGGGCCGATGTCCTCCGAGCAGGCCGCGGTGAACCTGACCGCCCAGATCGACGACGCGGTCGGCAAGGGCGCCACCGTGCACCTGGGCGGTCACCGGGTCGACGGGCCGGGTTCGTTCTTCGAGGCGACCGTGCTGTCCGGGGTGACCCCGGAGATGCGGGCCTACAGCGAAGAGCTGTTCGGCCCGGCCGCCGTGGTCTACAAGGTGTCCACCCCGGACGAGGCGGTGGAACTGGCCAACAGCAGTTCCTTCGGCCTGGGCGGGGCGGTGTTCAGCAGCGACGAGGCGCTGGCCCTGGACGTGGCCAACCGGCTCGACGTCGGCATGGCCTGGGTCAACTCGGCCGAAGGGGGCGGCCCCGACCTGCCGTTCGGTGGCACCAAGCGGTCCGGCGTCGGCCGTGAGCTGGGCCCGCTCGGCATCGACGAGTTTGTCAACAAGAAGCTGATGCACACCCCGCCCGGTGCCAGCTGACTGGGACAGCTGATCGGGCCAGCTGATCGGGTCAGCTGACCGGCTCTGGCCTGGCCCTGGCTAATGGCCAGGGCCAGGCCAGTGAGTCTCCCGGGCGCGATCGGTGGGGCTGGTGGGCAGATGATGGTGCCATGGACTTCAAGCTCGAGGTGGTCGTGCTGCCCGTCTCCGACGTGGACCGGGCCAAGGACTTCTACAAGGCGCTGGGGTGGCGGGAGGACGCCGACTTCGTCGCCGGGGCCGAGTTCCGGGTGGTGCAGCTGACCCCGCCCGGTTCGCCCACGTCGGTGATCTTCGGGGCCGGCCTGACCACGGCCGCGCCCGGCTCAGCTCAGGGGCTGCAGCTGGTGGTGGATGACATCAGCGCGGCCCGGGACGAGCTGACCGGGCGCGGGGCGGAGGTCAGCGAGGTGTTCCATGACGAAGGTGGCGTGTTCCACCACGCCGGGACGACCGCGCGGGTGATCGGGCCCGCGCCCGAGAACGCCAGCTACGGCTCGTTCGCCTCGTTCAGCGACCCGGACGGCAACGAGTGGTTCGTTCAGGAAATCACCACTCGCCTGCCGGGGCGGTGAGCGGTGGCCCACTACGACGTCATCGTGCTGGGGGCGGGCTCGCCCGGTGAGCACTGCGCCGGTGAGCTGGCCGACGGCGGGCTGAAGGTGGCTGTGGTCGAGCAGCGGCTGGCGGGCGGCGAGTGCTCGTACTACGCCTGCATCCCGTCCAAGACTCTGCTGCGCCCTGGCGAGGCGGTGCACGAGGCCCGGGAGGCGGCGGGCACCGCCGAGGTCGACGTGGCCGCCGCCCTGGCCTACCGCGACTACATGGTCTCGGACTACTCCGACGCCGGGCAGGTCCGCTGGCTGGCCAGCGCGGGCATCGACCTGCTGCGCGGTACCGGACGGCTGGCCGGGCCGGGGGTGGTCGAGGTCAGCGGGACCAGGCACACGGCCCGGCACGTGGTGCTGGCCACCGGCTCGGACCCGGTCGTCCCGCCGGTGCCCGGCCTGCGCGAGCTGGACGGGGTGTGGACCAACCGCGAGGTCACCGGCATGAAGGCGGTGCCGCGCCGCCTGCTGATCCTGGGCGGCGGGCCGGTGGGGGCGGAGATGGCCCAGGCCGTGCGGCGGCTGGGTGGCGAGGTGGCGCTGATCGAAGGAGCGTCGCACGTACTGGCCCGGGAACCCAAGCCACTGGGTGACGCCCTCGGCGACGAGCTGCGCAAGGACGGCATCGAGCTGTACCTGGGCCTGCACGCGACGGCGGCCCGCCGCGACGGCGACGACTACGTGCTGATCCTGGAGGATGGCCGGGAGCTGCGCGGCGACAAGTTGCTGGTGGCCACCGGCCGGGCCCCCCGGATCCCGGACGGGCTGGACACGGCGGGAATCACGCCCGGCAAGCACGGCGTCCCGGTGGACAGCCACTGCCGGCTGGCCGACGGGCTGTGGGCCGTGGGCGACGTGACCGGGGTCCGGCTGCTGACCCACGTCGGCAAGTACCAGGGCGAAGTGGTGGCCTCGAACATCCTGGGCGAAGACCGGGAGGCCCACTACGAGGCGATCCCGGACGTGGTCTACACCGACCCGGAGGCCGCGGCGGTCGGCGCGATCGAGGGCCGGTTCCAGGCCACCGTGCCGGTGGCCGGGGTGGCCAGGACCGCGACCTACACCCATGCCTACGCCCGGCACCAGGGGTTCCTGACCCTGCTCAGCGACGGTCAGCGCCTGGTCGGCGCGCACGCGCTCGGCCCCCAGGCCGGCGAGTGGATGCAGCAGGCCACCCTGGCCATCCGGGCTCAGGTGCCGCTGGACGTGCTGCGCGACGTCATCCAGCCGTTCCCCACGTTCTCGGAGATCTTCGTGGCTGGGCTCAAGGCGCTGCGGGGCGTGATAGCGGCGGAGGCGACGTCAGCGGCGGGCGCGGCGGAAGCGCCTGCCGCAGCTCCCGCCGGGAGCTGATCCCGAGCTTGGTGAACACCTTACGGAGGTGCCATTCGACGGTCCGGGCCGACAGAAACAGCTGGGCACCGATCTCCGGGTTGGTGCAGCCGTCGGCGGCCAGCCGGGCGATGGACCCCTCCTGCGCGGTCAGCGTGCTGGTGGCCCCGGGACCTCGGCGGCGCACGGTTTCCCCGGTGGCCATCAGCTCACGCCGGGCCCGTTCGGCGAAGGCGGCCGCGCCGATCGCGGTGAACGCCTCGTGCGCGGTCCGCAGCTGGGCCCGGGCGTCGGCCCGCCGGTTCTCGCGGCGCAGCCATTCGCCGTAGAGCAGGTGGGCCCGGGCCAGCTCGGGCCGCAGCTGAGTGCGGCCCAGCCGGGTGATCGCCTCGGCGTAGTGCGGCTCCGCCACCGCGGCCGGGCTGACCAGGGCCCGGCAGCGCGCTTCGATGCCGAGCCCGAAGTCGGTACCGCCGGCCCGGGTCAGGCCGGCCAGCTGGGTGAGGGCGAGGCGGGCCAGGCCGGGCTGGCCACTGCGCACCGCGGCCTCGATCAGTTCCGGGAGGGCCCACATGGACACGTAGTTCCCGGGGATGTCGTCGCGGGCCTGCTGGGCCGCGGCCAGCGCGGTGTTGTAACGGCCCAGGCTGTTGTTCAGCGTCGCCGACACCCAGTGGGCGAAGGTCACCGCGATGCCCTGCCCCGCGGCGGTGGCGTCGGCCAGGGTGGCGGTGACGAGTTCCATGGCCTCGGTCTCGGCCCCCCGCCAGGCCGTGAGCATCATCGCCGTGAACGG
>DASXJM010000568.1:0-5617 GCA_036497405.1 Streptosporangiaceae bacterium
CGCACCGCCGAGGAGCTGGTGTTCCACGAGCCCACCACCGGGGCCGCCAACGACATCGAGAAGGCCAGCGAGATCGCCCGCGGCATGGTGACCCAGTACGGCATGAGCGAGCGGCTGGGCGCCCGGAAGCTCGGCAGCGGCGACAGCGAGCCGTTCCTGGGCATGGAGCGGTCGCACGCCCGCGACTACTCCGAAGAGATCGCGTCGGCCATCGACGAGGAAGTGCGCGGCCTGATCGAGTCGGCCCACGACGAGGCCTGGGAAGTCCTGGTCCAGTACCGCGACGTGCTCGACGCCCTGGTCCTGCAGTTGCTGGACAAGGAGACCCTGTCCCGCAAGCAGGTCCTCGAGGTCTTCGCCACGGTGCAGAAGCGGCCGCTGCGCGGCACCTACACCGGCTACGGCAAGCGGCTCCCGTCGGACCGGCCCCCGGTCCTGACTCCCAAGGAGCTGGCCCTGGCCGCCTCGTCGGACAACGGGTCCAACGGGCCCAACGCCTCGGCCGTCACCGGCAACGGGAACGGCGCCGGCCCCGCCCTGGGCTACACGGGGGGAACCGGCGAGCTGCCCGGCTCAACGTCAGCGGGCGATGAGTAACGACCTGCCGCCCGAGGTTGACCAGCCCCGAATCGAAAAGGCCGTCCGCGAGATCCTGCTCGCCATCGGGGAGGACCCGGAGCGGGACGGCCTGATCGACACCCCGGGCCGGGTCGCCCGGGCCTACGCGGAGCAGTTCGCCGGGCTGCGCCAGCGTCCGGAAGACGTGCTGACCAAGGTCTTCGACGCCGACCACGACGAGATCGTGCTGGTCCGGGACATCGAGCTGTACTCGACCTGCGAGCATCACCTGGTGCCGTTCTTCGGGGTGGCCCACATCGGCTACATCCCGAACGAGAAGGGGCAGATCACCGGGCTGTCCAAGCTGGCCCGGCTGGTCGACCTGTACGCGCGGCGGCCCCAGGTCCAGGAGCGGATGACCAGCCAGATCGCCAACGCCCTGGAGTTGGTCCTGGAGCCGCGCGGGGTGCTGGTGGTGATCGAGGCCGAGCACCTGTGCATGTCCATGCGCGGGGTGCGCAAGCCCGGCGCGCGGACCGTCACGTCCGCGGTGCGCGGGGTGTTCCGGGACAGCGCGCGGACCCGGGCCGAGGCCATGAGCCTGGTCCAGGGTCACCGCTGACCGGGCTTTTTTCAGCGTCCTATAGCCGGAACCAATAATTCGGCGTACACGTTTCTAACAATCGGGGTTTGCGTGCACAGCGCGATCATCCATGACTACTCTCGATTAACGTGATCCGGGGCCTGGAAATGTCTTGCCATGACAAAGAGTGAAACGGCCGAAGACGCCCAGCGGGCTGACGACACTGTCGACCCGGCCGAACACCCTTGGCTGGCGGCCCGCCGGGGACAGCGGCGGTGGATCCCGCTCATCGCCAGCCTGCTCTGTCTGCTGATCGGCCTGTCCGATGTGCTGGCCATCTTCTCGCCCGGCTTCCACGCCCGGCTGCACCGGCTCAACAGCTACGTACCGGGCACGCTGACCAACGCCGCCCGCAGCACCGACGTGATCGTGGGCCTGCTGCTGATGATGCTGTCGCACGGGCTACGGCGCCGCAAGCGCCGGGCCTGGCAGGCGGTGCTGGCCCTGCTGGTCCTGGACATCGCGCTGCACGTCTGGCACGACCGCACCATGCACATCCCGACCACGGTGGTGGCCGCGATCCTGGTCGGCACGCTGGTCTACTTCCGGCGCGACTTCTACGCGGTCGGCGACTGGCGGACCCGGTGGCTGGCCCTGTGGGTGTTCCTCGGGCTGGGCGTGGCCGACCTGGCCATCGGGCTCGGGTACCTGTCGGTCAGCGGCCTGGCCGGCAGTTACTCGCTGCCGACCCGGCTGCTTGACGTGACCTCCGAGGTGGCCGGGGTCACCGGCAACATCTTGTTCCTGTCCGACGCCCGGGCCGACACCTACCACGCCATGACCACCGCGCTCGGGGTGTTCACCTTGGTCGTGACCGCCTACCTGTTCCTGCGGCCGGCCGAGCCCAAGGCCCGGCTGAGCCCGTCGGACATCGAGGGCATCCGCCAGTTGCTGGCCAAGCACGGCGAGCGCGACTCGCTGGCCTACTTCGCCCTGCGCGACGACAAGAGCGTGATCTGGTCGCCGACCGGCAAGGCCTGCATCGGCTACCGGGTGGTGTCGGGGGTGATGCTGGCCGGCGGCGACCCGCTCGGTGACCCCGAGGCCTGGCCCGGGGCCATCCAGGCGTTCCTGGACCAGGCCGCCCGGCACGCCTGGGCCCCGGCCGTCATGGGTTGCAGCGAACTGGGGGCCGAGGTCTGGTGCCGGGAAGGCGACCTGACCGCGCTCGAGCTGGGCGACGAGGGCGTGGTCAACGTGGCCGATTTCAGCCTGTCCGGCCGCCCGATGCGCAACGTCCGGCAGATGTGCTCCCGGGTGGCCCGGGCCGGGTACACGGCCGAGGTGCGGCGGGTCGGTGACGTGCCCCGGGCCGAGATCGAGGACATCCTCCAGGTGGCCGACTCCTGGCGGGGCAGCCAGACCGAGCGCGGGTTCTCCATGGCGCTGGGCCGGGTCGGCGCGCCCGGCGACGAGCAGTGCGTGATCGCCACCGCCACCTGCGACGGGACGCTGCGGGCGGTGCTGCACTTCGTGCCCTGGGGGGCCGACGGGCTGTCCCTGGACCTCATGCGGCGGGACCGCGACGCCCAGCCCGGGCTGAACGACTTCCTCATCGTCGAGGCCATCAAGGCCGCGCCCGGCCTGGGGGTGAAGCGGATCTCGCTCAACTTCGCGGTGTTCCGGGCCGCCCTGGAACGCGGTGAGAAGATCGGGGCCGGGCCCGTTCTGCGCGCCTGGCGGTCAATTCTTCTTTTCTTGTCCAAATGGTTCCAGATCGAGTCGCTGTACAAATTCAACGCCAAATTCAATCCGGTCTGGCAGCCGCGGTTTTTCGTTTTCCCGACCGCCAAGGACGCGCCGCGCATCGCGCTGGCCGCGCTGGAGGCCGAGGCGTTCCTGGTCTGGCCGACCCTGGAGCCCCGCCGCCTGGCCCGCCAGCTGGGCCTGGGCCGCCTGCGCCGACGGCTGTTCCGGGCCCGGCGGCGGCGGGCCGCCTGAGCCAGCGGCCCCTTAAGGTAGGCGGCATGACCAGTCCCGAGCCCGCCCCGCGGCCCCGGCTGGCCGGACTGCCGAGCCGGTCACGCTGCCTGGTCATGGGGGTCGTCAACGTCACCCCGGACTCGTTCTCCGACGGCGGGCAGTGGCTGGGCGCCGAGGCCGCCATCGCCCACGGACTGGACCTGGCCGCCCAGGGCGCCGACATCGTGGACGTGGGCGGTGAGTCCACCCGGCCGGGCGCGCAGCGCATCTCGGCCGGGGAAGAGGTCCGGCGGGTGCTGCCGGTCATCACCGCGCTGGCCCGGGCCGGGCTGCCGGTCAGCGTGGACACCATGCGGGCGGCCGTGGCCGAGCTGGCCCTGGAGGCCGGGGCCCGGCTGGTCAACGACGTCAGCGGCGGCCTGGCCGACCCGGAGATGCCCCGCCTGGTGGCCAAGGCGGCCGTGCCCTACGTGGTCATGCACTGGCGCGGCCACAGCCACGACATGAACTCGCGCGCGGTCTACGGCGACGTGGTGGCCGAGGTCCGGGACGAGCTCCGGCGCCGGGTGGACGCGGTGGTGGCCGAGGGGGTCGACCCGTCCATGATCATCCTGGATCCGGGCCTGGGCTTCAGCAAGCTCAGCGAGCACAACTGGCAGGTGCTGGCCGCGCTGCCCGAGATCGCCGCCCTCGGCCGCCCCGGCGGGTTCCCGGTGCTGGTGGGGGCATCGCGCAAGCGGTTCCTGGGGCGGCTGCTGTCCGGGCCGGACGGCACCCCGCGTTCGTTCACCGGCAGCGACGACGCCACCGTGGCCACCACCGCGCTGGCCGCGGCCGCGGGCGCCTGGTGCGTGCGGGTACACCAGGTCCCGGCCAACGCCGACGCGGTCCGGGTCGCCGCGGCCTGGCAGGCGGCCCGGCCCGGCGCTGGCGCCGGTTCTGCCTCGGGGGGTGGCGATGGATCAGATTGAGCTGCGCGGGCTGCGCGTCCACGGCCGGCACGGTGTGCTGCCGTTCGAACGCCGGGACGGGCAGGACTTTCTCATCGACGCCGTGCTCAGCGTGGACACCCGCCCGGCCGCGGCCACCGACGACCTCGCTCTGACCGCCGACTACGGGACGCTGAGCGAGCGGCTGGCCCAGATCGTGGCCGGTGAGCCGGTTCAGCTGATCGAGACGCTGGCCCAGCGGCTGGCCGACGCCTGCCTGGCCCAACCGGTCGTGCAGCGGGTCCGGATCACCGTCCACAAGCCGGACGCGCCGATCAGCCGGGCGTTCAGCGACGTCGCCGTGACCATCACCCGCGACCGCCCGGTGACGGCCGTGCTGGGACTGGGCAGCAACCTGGGGGCCCGCCAGCAGCAACTGCAGCGGGCCGTGGACCAACTGGCCGCCACCCCCGGCCTGCGGGTCACCGCGGTCTCGCCGGTGTACGAGACCGACCCCGTGGGCGGCCCGGAGCAGCCGGACTTCCTCAACGCGGTCGTGCTGGCCATCACCGACCTGCCCCCGGCCGACCTGCTGGGCCGGGCCCAGGCGATCGAGGCCGCGGCCCGGCGGACGCGGGAGGTGCGCTGGGGGCCGCGCACGCTGGACGTGGACATCATCGCCTACGGGGACCAGGCCCGCGCCGATCCCACCCTGACCCTGCCCCACCCGCGGGTCCGGGAGCGGGCCTTCGTGCTGGCCCCCTGGCGGGACGCGGACCCGGACGCCGAATTGCCCGGCTACGGGCCGGTGGCCGCCCTGCTGGCCGCCGTGGGCGGCCAGGGCGTGCGGCGGCGCGATGACGTAACGCTGCGGTCGCCCGCATAGCCTGACTGCCGTGGCTGGACAATGCCTGGCGGAGCCCTCATGACCCCAACTCGTCTGCGGACCCTGTTCCTGATCGCCGCGGTACTGGCCGTGGCCAGCTGGCTGCTGCTGAAATCCGTGTACTCGTCGCTGCCGTCGTTCCCGTGGACCATGGTCCCGGCCCTGATCATCGCGGCCGGGGGCGAGGCCATCACCGCCCGTGGGCTGCGGGCCCGCATCCTCGGCCGCCCCGGCACCAAGCCGGTGCCAGGCCTGCAGGTGGCGCGGATGGTGGCGCTGGCCAAGGCCAGCTCGCTGGCGTCGGCGGTCATCGGCGGCGTCGCGGCCGGGTTCGCCGGGGCCGCGGCCGGCTCCCTGCCGGCCCGGGCGGCCGGCCACGACGTGCTGACCGGCAGCCTCACCTTCGGCGCGTCGGTGCTGCTGGCCGTGGCCGCGCTCTACCTGGAGCACTGCTGCCGGGTCCCGGATGACCCGGACGCCGCCCGCTACACTCCGCCGCCCCCGCCCCCCACCGACCCCTTCCACGGATGACAGGACGACATGGACGCTGAAGCAGGCCAGCACCCGGCCCGGCTGAAGGTCGGCATCATCGGCCCGGGCCGGGTCGGCACCGCGCTCGGGGTGGCCATGACCCGGGCCGGCCACGAGGTGGTGGCGGTGGCCGCGGTCTCCGACACT
>DASXJM010000569.1:0-1797 GCA_036497405.1 Streptosporangiaceae bacterium
GCCACGGAGTGGTTGACCGCGGTCAGGTGCCCCATCGGGGTCAGGGTGGTCTCTTCGGCGATGCGGCCGGTCACCCGGACCGTGCGGTCGCGGGTCGAACCCCCGGCGCCGTAGGTCACCGACACGAACGTGGGCCGCAGCGGCTCGAGCTGCCGGATCGCCCGCCAGAGCTGCTGCTCGGCCTCGTCGGTCTTGGGCGGCATGAACTCGAACGAGTAGGACTCACCGCCCGCCGCGATCAGGTCGCGGATGGCGGCGGCGTGCCGGATCGGGCCACTGTTCTGGTCACCGGCGGGGGCCGCGAATCGGCGCTGACGCGGAGGCATGTGCCTCAGGGTAACGCGACGGCGAGGCGGCGGGCGAACTCCGCGGCGGCCGCGGCCGGGTCGGCGGCGTCGGTCAGCGCGCGGACCACGACCACCCGGCGGGTCCCGGCCTCGAGGACCTGGTCCAGGCGGCCCAGGTCGATGCCGCCAATCGCGTACCACGGGCGCCCGGTGTCCAGGGTGGCGGCGTAGCGGACCAGGGGGAGGCCGGGGGCGGGGCGGCCCGGTTTGGTCGGGGTGGGCCAGACCGGGCCGGTGCAGAAGTAGTCCACGCCGGGCTGGGTGGCGGCCTCGGCGGTCTCCGGCTCGGCGTGGGAGGAGCGCCCGATGATCGGGCCCGGGCCGATGATCTGGCGGGCGACCGGGACCGGCAGGTCGTCCTGGCCCAGGTGCAGGACGTCGGCCCCGGCCGCGTAGGCCAGGTCGGCCCGGTCGTTGACCGCGAACAGCGCCCCGTGCTTGGCCGCCCGGTCCCGGAACACGTCCAGCAGGGCCAGTTCCTGGGCGGCCTCCAGGCCCTTCTGCCGGAGCTGGACGACGTCGACCCCGGCCCCCAGGACCGCGTCGAGGAACTCCGGCAGATCGCCCTGCTGCTCCCGCGCGTCCACGCACAGGTAGAGCCGGGCCTGGGCCAGCCGGGCCCGGATGTCCGCCATCAGGTCAGGCGGCCGGTCAGGCGGGCTGCGCGGCGGCGGCGGCCGGGCCGGTGAGCCGCAGTTCCACGCTGATGTTGCCGCGGGTGGCCCGGGAGTACGGGCAGACCTGGTGGGCGGCGTCGACCAGTTCCCGGGCCTGCTCCGGCGGGACGTTGGGCAGGTCGCTCTCCAGCGTCACCACCAGGTCGAAGGCCTCGTCCACGGGCCCGATGCCGACGTAGGCGGTGACCGTGGAGTCGGTGACGTCGGCGCCGGAGCGGCGGGCCACGGCGCGCAGCGCGCTGTGGAAGCAGGCCGCGTACCCGGCCGCGAACAGCTCCTCGGGGTTGGCGCCCTGGCCGGACCCGCCCATCTCGGGCGGCATGGCCAGGTCCAGGTCAACCTGGCCGTCGGCCGAGACCACGTGGCCGTTACGGCCGTCGCCGGTCGAGGTGGCGACGGCGGTGTAGAGGACGTTTTCGAGCATGTTCTACCAACCCCGAGTGGTGGGAGCGTAAGCGGACGTGAGCAGATCTGCGCCGCCCATGCTATGGGGCCAGCAGCAGTCGCCGCAGCGCGGGCGCGGAGGTGAACTGGACGGCCGCGATCCCGGCCGCGCGGGCCCCGGCCACGTTGGCCGCGACGTCGTCGATGAACAGGCAGTCCGGGGCCGCGACCCCGAACCTCCGCAGGGCCAGCTCGAAGATGGCCCGGTCCGGTTTGACCAGCTTGGCCAAGCTGGACACGATGACGTCCTTGAAGCAGCTCAGGACCGGGAACAGCTCCTGGGTGACCGGCCAGACCTCGCCGTTGAAGTTGGTGATCGCGTACAGGTC
>DASXJM010000570.1:0-8437 GCA_036497405.1 Streptosporangiaceae bacterium
TGTCGGCCAGGCGCAGGGCCCGGCCCAGCGTGTCGGCGACCAGGCCCAGGTCTTCGGCCAGGGCCTCACCGGCGTCGCCATCGGCGGACGCGGGCAGCCGGACGGCCAGCACGCCGGTCCGCTCGCCGTACACGGCCAGCGGCAGATAAAGGTGATCATCGTCACGCACCACGCGCACGGTGGCGTAGGCCTGGCCGGCCGGGTGGTTGTTGACCGGGACGGGCGGGCCGCCGCTCCCGTCGCCGAACGGGACCAGGTGCGACTGGTGATAGTCGATGAGCATGACCTCGGTACCGGGCACTCCGAGCCAGGCGTCGACGGCGTCGCGAGCGGCTTCGATCAGCGCGGGGGGCCGGGCGGACCAGATGGCCTGTTCCACGCTCTGGCGGTCTTCAGTCATGGTCTCTCACAGACGTTGGGAGGCAGCCGGGGCCTGGGTAAGACGGGCCGGTTGACCTGATGGTGGGTGCTTTGCGGCACCTGAGTGTGCAAGAGTGGAGCTATGGCCTCGGACAAGGCTGACCCGCCCGCGGCTCAGCGGGCGGCGGCCGAGGTGGAGGCGACCGCCGAGGCTCTGGTAGGAATCTGGGCGCACGTCGCCGAGTCGCTCGACGTCCGCATCTCCCCGACCCAGCTGCGCGCGCTCACCGCGGTGGGCCGGTACGGCGAGCTTAACCTGAGCCAGCTGGCGGAGGCTCTGGGCGCGCTGCCGTCGTCGGCCAGCCGCCTGTGCGACCGGCTGGAAGCGGCCGGTCTGCTGACCCGGGACGCCGGGCGGGCCAGCCGCCGCGCGGTCAGCCTGCGGCTGACCCCCGAGGGCGAGGCCCTGCTGGACCAGGCCCGGACCAGCCGCCAGGAGCAGATCGCCCAGGTCCTGGAGGCCATGAGCCCGGCCGACCGGACCGACCTGGCCCAGGGGCTGACCGCGTTTCAGCGCGCGGCCGAGCCGGAGGGACTGCCGGCCGCGTCGGCCGACGGGAACAGAGCCCCGGGCGGCGGTATCCCTTTTTCCATATCCGCGTGAAGCGGGACAAGACCGAACGCGGCGGTCACTGAGTCCGGACCCGGGCGCGCTCATGGGCGCGCTCACTGCCGTTCCGGGGTCAGCTGGCAGATCAGCAGGCAGGTGTCGTCCTCCCGGCTGCTGTCGGCCAGCATGACCTCGCACACGGTGTCGGCGATCTGCTCCGGGCCGCCGGTGGCCCCGGCGAACACGGCGGCCAGCTGGTCGATGCCGACGTCGATGACGGCGTCGCGCCGCTCGATCAGCCCGTCGGTGTAGAAGATCAGCGTGGCCCCGGGCCGCAGCGGCACCGGGACGGCCTCGAAGGTGTGGTCCAGGGGCAGGCCGAGCATGGGGCCGCGATACTCCAGCCGGCGCACCGAGCCGTCGGTGTCGCGCAGCAGGGGCGGCGGGTGGCCCGCGGTGGCCAGGCTCATCTGCCCGTCCGGGCTGACCATGGCCAGGATCGCGGTGGCGCAGTGGTCGGGGTCCAGGTGCCGGATCAGCCCGTGCAGCCGGGTCAGCACCTCGCCCGGGTCGGCCAGGTCCATGGCGTAGGCCCGCATGGCCGTCCGGAGCTGGCCCATCAGGGTGGCCGCGGCCAGCCCGTGCCCGGCCACGTCGCCGACGGCCAGGACCAGCGTGCCGTCGGGCCGGTGGTAGGCGTCGTACCAGTCGCCGCCGACGTTCAGCCCGATGACCGCGGGCAGGTAGCGGGCCGCGCAGTCGGCGCCGGGGTTGGTCGGCAGCTCGGTCAGCATGGCCAGCTGCAGCTGCTCGGCCACCTCGCGCTCCTGCTCGAAGCGGAGCGCGTTGGCCAGGGCGGCGGCGGCCCGGCCCGCGGTCTCGGACACGATGACCACGTCGTCGTGGGCGAACGCGCGGCCGGGCGGGGTGACGGTGAGCACGCCGAGCACCGTGCCCAGCGAGACCAGCGGGACGACCAGCATGCCGTGCAGGCCGGTGTCCGGCCCCGGGGTCAGCTGCTCGACCCGGCGGCTCTCCCGGACCCGGCGCACCGCCGGGGGCGCGGCCGGGTCGGCGGGCTCGCCGGGCAGGACGGCGGGCGCGCCGTACAGCTCCAGCTGGCCGCTCTCGGCCACCAGCCACACCGCGGTGGCCTCGGCGAACCTGGGCACCAGCAGGGTCGACAGCCGGGACAGCACCTGCCGGTGGTCGAGTGAGGCGCCCAGCACCGCGCCGACGTGGCTGAGGAAGGCCAGCCGGGCCCGGGCCGCCTCGGCGGCGCCGCGGGCGGCCTCGGCCGCGGCCCGGGCGGCCTGCTCGGTCTCCAGCAGCTCGCGCTGGCGTTCGCTGCTGCGGGTGAGAAGTTCGGCCTGGTCGGCCAGTTCCGCGTGCAGGGCCAGCAGGCCCTGGTCGGTGCTTTCCAGCTCCTGCCGGTGCCGGATCAGCGCGATGTCCTGGTCGGTCACGATGTCGAGCAGGGCCGGGACCGGCGGCCGGGGCCACAGGGACCGGAGCTCGGTGGGCAGCCGGACCTCGGCCAGGACCTCCTCGTCCACGGTCAGCACGGCCCGGCGCTGGTCGTCGGCGTACACCAGCCGGCAGACGATCCGGGCCGGCGCCCCGCCGCGCAGCCGGGCCCACAGGGCGGCCACCGCGTGGTTCCGCTCCTGCGGGTCGGCCTCCAGCATGGTCAGGGAGGCGGCCAGGTTGGCGCAGATCTGGGCCGGGTCGTGGGCCGGGTCATGGGCCCCGCCGTCCGCGCCACCGGCGCCGTCCGGGCCGCCGCGGCTGCGGGCCTGGATGAGGAACTCGTCGCTCATGGGCGGGCCCCTCCGGCCAGCACGACCACGGCGGCGTCGTCGCCCCGGGTGGCGGCGTCGCGCCAGACCAGGGTGGCCAGGACGGCTGGGTCGTGCCGGGTCACGCCGGGATAGCGGGACACGTCCCAGGACGAGCGGATGCCGTCGCTGTGCGCGGCGAACAGGCTGTTGCCGTGCCAGGGCGTGACCGCGGCCTGCGGCCGGATCCGCTGGCCCAGGCCGAGGGTCCCCATGCTGGAGACCAGGCCCGAGGACTGGCCCCGGCGGCCCGAGGCGGCCGACAGGCCCGAGTCACTGGACAGGCCCGAGGGGCCCGCGGTGCCGGGCGCGCCCAGGCGGGCGCCGATGTTGCCGACCCCGCTGTAGGTGAGCCGGCCGCCGGCCAGCCGGGCGATGCCGGCCACCGCGCCCCGGCCCCCGGCCAGCGTGCGGTTCAGGTGGCCGAGCAGGGCCACCGGGTCGCCCGCGTCGGCCGGGCCCGCCGCGGCGATCGCGTTGACGCTGGCCGCGGCGGCCTTGGCCGCGTCCGGGCCGTGGCCCAGGCCGTCCACGATGGTCACGGTGAGGCCGCCCGCGTCCTCGGTCACGGCCCAGGCGTCACCGCTCTCCTGCTCCCCCGGCCGGGCGGCCAGGATGCCGCCGACCCGGGCCGGGCCGGCCGGGACGGCCGCCCCCGGGCCGGTCCGCGCGATGACCACCGTGCCCGCGGCGGCCGCGGTGAACAGGTCGAAGACCCCGGCCGCGCGCTGGCAGGCGCCCAGGCCACCGCCGAGCGAGTTGGCGGTGGAAAAGCCGTCGGCCATGGCCGCGGGCACGTCCGGGATGCCGGGGCCGCGGTCGGTCGCGGCCAGCTGGACCCAGGCAGCCGGGCCCGGGTCGGTGGCGGTGGCCACCAGCCGGCCGTCACGGCCGTAACGGGCCAGGTTGGTGGCCAGCTCGGTGGCGATCAGCACGCACGCGGCCCGGTCGGCCGGGCTCAGGCCGGCGTGGGTCACGGCCGCGTCGGCCATGGCCACCGCGGCGTACACGTGACTGGGGTCCCCGACCGGTAGATCCCAGCCGGCCGTGACCGCGAAGACCGCGGTCATGGCCGGAAGGACATCCGGGGCCGGATCGGCGGCAGGCCGGGCGCGCGCGAACCGGACCGGCTGGGCGCGGCCCACATGGTGATGGTGACCGTGGTGCCCGCGCCCGGGACCGACTCGATGCCGAACTCGTCGACCAGCCGCCGGGCCCCGCCCAGGCCGAGCCCGAGGCCCTGGCCGGTGGTGTGCCCGTCGGTCAGGGCCTGCTCGATGTCGGCGATGCCGGGACCATGGTCGGACACGACCAGCCGGACCCCGCGCAGCGTGCCCTGCACCGGCTCGACCAGCACCTCGCCGCCGCCGCCGTGCACCACGGCGTTGCGGGCCAGCTCGCTGACCGCGGTGACCAGCTTGGTCTGGTTGACCAGGCTGAAACCGGCCTCGGCGGCGGCCCCGCGGGCGGCCTCGCGCACGGCCATCAGGTCCACGTCGCTGCGCACCGGGAGCGCGGCGCGGGCGGTGCCGATGCTCATGGGCCGCCTTCGGCGCTGGCGAACGGCGTGGCGAACGGCACCGGCGCGACACTCGTGCCGAGCATGGCCATGGCCGCCTCCAGGGACCGGGCGGTCCGTGCTCCGTCCAGCCGAAGTCCCATTTCTACCAGGGTAATGGCCACGGCGGGTTTGAGACCGGCCACGACCGTGCTCGCGCCGAGCAGCGAGCAGTCGGCGGCGATCTCGGTCAGCACCCGGCCCAGGTAGGAGTCGACGATGGCCACCCCGGACACGTCCAGGACGACGCCGGTGATGCCCCCGGACGAGACGGCTTCGCCGACGTCGTGGCGCAGGGCCACGGCGACGGCGTCGGCCAGGTCGCCCTGAACGCTGACGATCAGGACCGGCCCGAGGCGCAGAATCGGGATACGGTCCACGTCAGCCGCCGGCCCCCAGCGCGACCCCGGTCCGGGCTAGCCCGTACTTGAGCGCGTCGGACAAGGTGGCCCGGGTGGTGATCTCGCGCAGGTCGATGCCCAGGTGCACGATGGTCTGCGCGATCTGCGGGCGGATGCCGCTGATCACGCACTCGGCTCCCATCAGCTGGACGGCCATGGCCGTCTTCATCAGGTGCTGGGCGACCAGGGTGTCGACCATGGGTACGCCGGTGATGTCCAGGATGGCCACGGCGGCCTGCTCGTCGACGATGCCGGACAGCAGGCTCTCCATCACCACCTGGCTGCGCACGCTGTCCAGGGTCCCGATCAGCGGGACCGCGACGATGCCCTCCCAGAGCCGGATGACCGGGGTGGAGATCTCCATCAGCTCCATCCGCTGGCGGGCCACCACCTCGTCGCTCTCGCCCAGCAGCACCACCACCGCGACCACCCGCAGCGACCCGATGAGCTCGGTCACCGCGACCAGTTCGGCGGGCACCGTGACCGCGCCCGGATGACCGTCGAAGATCGCGGTCACCGGCTGCCGCAGCTGCCCGATCTCGTCCAGGACCTGCTGGAGGTCGCCGCCGGAGCGCAGGCGCTCGGAGGTGATGCGGGTCAGCACCTCCCGGACCGCGGCGAAGCCGGGGGCCCGGAAGTCGTCGGTCCGGCCGGATCCGGCCAGCTCGACCAGGGCGTCCAGGAGCCGGCCGGCCTCGGCCATCGACTCGTCGTGCTGGCCCCCGTAGACCGTGGTGAACAGGGGAAGGTCGGCCCACCCGCGCACGATCTCGTCCTGCCGGGCCGCCAGCGTCTCCGCCACCTTGGCCGTCGCCTGCTCTGAACTCACGCCTATGTCCTCCGCTCGGTCCTGCGCACGGCCAGACGTTTGCCGCGCGGCAAATCTTATCGACGCGCCCGCCCTCGTGAGTGACCGTGCAAGTGATTCGTCCGCTATTGTGACCGGCCCGTGGCCGGGTCAGCCCCGGCTCGCGGCCGGGGCCAGCGGCCTAAGCTGGTGGTGACCACGAACAACCGGTGAGGAAACCTGCCCCCATGCCCGAATTCGGCTACTCGGATCTGCTGCCCCTCGGTGACGACGACACCCCCTACCGGCTGCTGAGCACGGAGGGCGTCCGCACCCGGGAAGCGTTCGGCACCACGTTCACGGAGATCGAGCCGCAGGCCCTGACCTTGCTGACCAGCACGGCCATGCACGATATCGCCCACCGGCTGCGGCCCGGCCACCTGAGCCAGCTGCGTTCCATCCTTGACGATCCCGAGGCTAGCCCGAACGACCGTTACGTCGCGCGCGACCTGCTCAAGAACGCCTGTGTCGCCGCGGGCGGGGTGCTGCCCATGTGCCAGGACACCGGGACCGCGATCGTGATGGGCAAGCGCGGCCAGCACGTGCTGACGGCCGGCGGTGACGAAGAGCACATCGCCCGGGGCGTGTTCGACGCCTACACCCAGCTCAACCTGCGTTACTCGCAGATGGCCCCGCTGACCATGTGGGACGAGAAGAACACCGGCAGCAACCTGCCCGCCCAGGTCGAGCTGTACGCCACCGACGGGAACGCCTACAAGTTCCTGTTCATGGCCAAGGGCGGCGGGTCGGCCAACAAGTCGTTCCTGTACCAGCAGACCAAGGCGGTGCTGAACCCGGACCGGATGCTGGAGTTCCTGGAGGAGAAGATCCGCTCCCTGGGCACGGCCGCCTGCCCGCCCTACCACCTGGCCATCGTGGTCGGCGGGACCAGCGCCGAGTTCGCGCTGAAGACGGCCAAGTACGCGTCCGCCCGCTACCTGGACAGCCTGCCCAAGGAAGGCTCGATGCTGGCCCACGGGTTCCGCGACCTGGAACTGGAGCAGCAGGTGCTGGAGCTGACCCGGCGGATCGGCATCGGGGCCCAGTTCGGCGGCAAATACTTCTGCCACGACGCCCGGGTCATCCGGCTGCCCCGGCACGGCGCGTCCCTGCCCATCGCCATCGCGGTGTCCTGCTCGGCCGACCGGCAGGCCCTGGGCAAGATCACCCCCGAGGGCGTGTTCCTGGAGCAGCTGGAGACCGACCCGGCCAAGTACCTGCCCGAGCCCACCGAGGCCGACACGTCCGCCGAGGTGGTGCGGGTCGACCTGAACCGGCCGATGGACGAGATCCGGGCCGAGCTGTCCCGGTACCCGATCCGGACCCGGCTGTCGCTGTCGGGGCCGCTGGTGGTGGCCCGGGACATCGCCCACGCCAAGATCGCCGAGCGGCTGGACGCGGGCGAGCCGATGCCGGACTACCTGCGGGACCACGCGGTGTACTACGCGGGGCCGGCCAAGACCCCGGAGGGCTACGCGTCCGGGTCGTTCGGGCCGACCACCGCGGGCCGGATGGACTCCTACGTGGAGCGCTTCCAGGCTGCGGGCGGCTCGTTCGTGATGCTGGCCAAGGGGAACCGGTCGGCCGCGGTGACCGAGGCCTGCCAGCGGCACGGCGGCTTCTACCTGGGCTCGATCGGCGGGGCGGCGGCCCGGCTGGCCCAGGACTGCATCACCCACGTCGAGGTGCTGGAGTACGCCGAGCTCGGCATGGAGGCGGTATGGAAGATCGAAGTGCGCGACTTCCCGGCCTTCATCATCGTCGACGACAAGGGGAACGACTTCTTCGCCGACCCGGCGGGCCCGCCGCTGACCATCGGCCGCAGACCACAGTAAATCGTGCCCCGCGCGTCATCTAATTCCCATTGAACTCTGACCGGTTACCAAGGGACCAAGGGGCTGATCCCGTGTATCGTCCGGCTATGCACGCTATGGCGGGCACGGGGCGCGTCATCGCGGGGCGCTACCGCCTGAAGGAGCCCATCGGGCGGGGCGCGATGGGCACGGTGTGGCGCGGCTGGGACGAGATTCTGGACCGTGAGGTCGCCGTCAAGGAACTCCGCATCACCGAGGGGCTACCCGAGGAAGAGCGGGCCAAGGCCTATCAGCGGACCCACCGCGAGGCGCGGACCGCGGCCCGGCTCAGTCACCCCGGGCTGGTCACCGTGTTCGACGTGGCCGAGGAAGACGGCCGCCCGTGGATCGTGATGGAGCTGGTCCACGCCGAGTCTCTGGACCAGATCATCGCCAAGTCGGGGCCGCTGCCGCCGCCCAAGGCCGCCGACGCCGGCCGCCAGCTGCTGTCCGCGCTGGCCACCGCGCACGCGGCGGGCGTGCTGCACCGGGACGTCAAGCCGAGCAACGTGATGCTGGCCGACAGCGGGCGGGCCGTGCTGACCGACTTCGGGATCGCCACCTTCGAGGGCGACTCCCGGCTGACCCAGACCGGGATGGTCATGGGCTCCCCCGGCTTCACCGCCCCCGAGCGCATCCAGGGCAACTCGGCCAGCCCCGCCTCCGACCTGTGGTCGCTGGGGGCCACGCTGTACGCGGCGGTGGAAGGCCACGGGCCGTTCGACCAAGCCGGCGGGGCCATCACCACCATGTCGGCCATCATCAACAACGAGCCACCCACCGCGCCGGTCGCGGCCGGCCTGGGCCGGGTCATCGACGCCCTGCTGCGCCGCAACCCGGCCGACCGGCCGGACGCGTCGACCGCGGCCCGGATGCTGGGGACGCTCGGGCCGTTGCCGGACGGACCGGGCAGTACTTACACCCCGACCGCCACCTCGTACCCGCCGGTGCTGCCCCGCCAGCCGGAGGC
>DASXJM010000571.1:0-2337 GCA_036497405.1 Streptosporangiaceae bacterium
CCGACCTGACCGCCTTCGCGACCTGGTGGGTGAGCGACGCCGACGGGCCGGTCCCGGTCCGGCTGCGCCGGCAGGCCGAGACCTGCGCGACCGACGGGCTGGGCGGGCGGCGCGGGCTGGGCTGGACCTGCCGCGGCGACCGGTACGACATCCTCGGCGTCGGCTGGCCGGACACGGCCGTGTCCCACACCGGCTTCACCGGCACCAGCCTCGGCCTCGATTCCGGTACCGGCCTGTGGGTGGTGCTCCTGACCAACGGCGTGCACTTCGGCCGGGACGCGTCGGCGGTCAAGGCCCTGCGCCGCAACCTGCACACCGCGGTGGCCACCGCCCTGCTGCCCCCGCCCGGCTAGTTCAGCCGGGCTGGCCGGAGCAGGCCCGGACCGGCGGGGCCGCGGCCGGTGGGGCGGTCACGCCGGGCGGGAGCGAGCCGTGGGCCGCGTACCAGGCCAGGTCGGCGACCCGGGTGGCGGTGTCCTGGGGGGTGGCGGCCAGGCCGTTGAGGAACTCATTCTGGGGCGGCAGGGTGTGCTCGGGCGCGACCACGTAGGCGAACGGGGTCGAGCCGGCCGCCAGGCCGTCGGGGGCGGTCCAGCCGCACTGGTTGTAGTACAGCGCTGAGGTGGCGGCGGCGCCGACCGAGATGACCAGGTACTCGCCAGCGTTGGTGGCGTTCCAGGCGTCGGCGAAGGACTGGGTGACCTGGGCTCCGGGCAGGCCGGCGGCGCTGGCGGCGGCCTGGGCGGCGGTGACGCTGGCGGGGTCGGCCGCGTACAGCCGCACGGTGTACCTGAACAGGGCCGGGTCGGCGGTGAGCAGGAACTTCTCGAAGACCCCCTCCCCCACCACCTGGGGGATGGCGCTGGCGGCGGCGAAGGACCGGGCCAGGGCGGCCTCGTCGGCGCTGGTGCTCCGGCCCGCCTTGCCGTCGAGCACGTAGCGGACCGCGGCCAGGCCGGCCTGGCCGTCGTCACCGAACTTGGTCAGCCACGGCTTGGCCTCGGCCACGAAGTCCGGGTGCGGCAGCAGCCGCTCGATGATGGCGGGCGCGGCCGCCACCTGCGCCCACAAGGCGGTCAGCTTGGCCGCCGCCGCGGCCAGGGCGGGGGTGATGCCGGACCCGGTGTCGGCCTGGTCGGCGGCCCAGAAGGCGGCGATGGCGGCGGCCAGGGCGGGCGCCTCGGGCAACGTGCCGATCCGGGGCGTGGACTGGTTGTCGTCCGCGAACACCTGCAGGGCGGCCGCGGCCCGTCCGCCGTAGGCCCGGATGCCCGCGGTCCAGGCGGTGTCGGGCGCTTGGTCATAGGCGGCCGGGTTCCAGGTGTAGTCGGCGGTGGTGAACTCCGGGATCACCGACGGGGCCGCCTCCTGCATGGGGTTGGAGGTGAACCCGGCCGCGGCGGCGGGCACGTCGGCGGCCCGGCCGGTCAGCGGGCCCAGGAACAGCCGGGTCGGCTGGTAGTCGTTGACCGGGTAGTTGTCCCAGACCGCGAGCTGGTGCCCGAACTGGCCGGCCACGGTCTGGACCTGGGCGGCGGTGATCGTGGCCGGGATGACACCGACCCCGGTCCAGTAGACGAGGACGTCCGGGTTGAGGCTGGCCTGCCACACGCTACGGTAGGCCGAGGCGGCGACCCCGGAGTAGTCGGTCGGCACGGTGATCAGCGGCTGGGCTCCGGCGTGGGTGGCGATGAAGCCCTGGTCGAAGGCGTTGAGCAGGTAGGCCTGGGCCGCCGCGGCCGGATCGGGCGAGGAGCCGAACATAGCTGTGTCGCCCGGGCAGGTGAAGCTGGTGCTGATGTCGTCGAAGAACACCGCGAACTGGCGCACCCCGGCGTCCCAGAGCTGCTGGTCTTTCGCTTCCAGGGCGGCCAGGTCGGACGGGTCCGAGTAGCAGATCGACAGGCCCGGGGACAGCGCGTACACGAAGTTCACGTGCTGGCTGGTGGCGTCGCTGACCAGCTGGCGGAGCGAGCTCAGCTGGGCCGCCGGGTACAGGTCCGGCCAGTTGGCCCGCAGGTAGGGGTCGTTCTTGGCCGAGTAGACGAAGGTGTTCAGCTTGTTCTGGCCGTAGAAGCGGAGCTGGCTGGCGATGTCGGCGTCGGACCAGGACGGCCCGTAGAAACCCTCGATCGTGCCCCGCAGCGAGGTCGACGGCCAGTCCTTGATGGCCACGTCGGGCAGGCTGCGGCCGGTGATCAGCTGGCGCAGGGTCTGCACCGCGTAGAACGTGCCGGCGCCGTCGGCCCCGGCCAGCACCACCGTGTCCCCGGTGGGGATGCGCCCGGCCGCCAGCGCGTAACCGCCCGCGGTCGTGCCCGGGGCGGCCGCGCCCAG
>DASXJM010000572.1:0-3691 GCA_036497405.1 Streptosporangiaceae bacterium
GCGGCTGAGCCAGGATCTGGTCCAGCTCGTCCAGCAGGGCGAAGTAGCGTTCGGAGTCCAGCGCGGCCAGCACAGCCTTGCGGCTCTCGGCCGCCTTCGGGGCGAAGTGCTCACGCAGCCGGGCCTGGACCGGGCCCATGATCAGCTCGACCGGCACCTGCTTGAGTTCGGCCTCGATGTGCCCGGGCAGCACCTCGTTGTCCCGGGCGTCGCCGAGCACGTGGCCGAGCCAGCGCAGCTCACCGGCCAGGTGCTTGGTGTCGTCGGCGGTCAGAACTTTGCCGAACGACTGGAATGTGCTGCGCAGCCGGCGGGTGGTGACCCGCATCTGGTGCACGGCGTCCGGCTCGTCCCGCCGCACCGCCGGGTCATAGCCCTTGAGCTTGCCGGCCTGCTCGGTCACGTAGTTCAGGACCACGTCCGCGGCCGAGCCCCGGCGGGGACGGGTGGTCTCCTCGGCCGACGGCAGGGCATCGGCCAGCGCCCGCTCCAGCTTGGCCGTGCGGTCTGAGGGCTGCAGGCCGCCCCGGCGCAGCCGCTTGTCGGCCGCCCGCAGCAGCTGGCGGTCGCCGCCGGTCAGCTCGACCTCGACCTCGCGCCAGGTGGAGATGGTGGTCGACTCGCCCAGGGTCTGGGCCGAGACCTCGTCCGCGACCACCTCGGCCAGGGACGTGCCCGCCTCGTCGACCAGGGTCCGGACGTGCCGGACGGTCGCGATCCGCGCCACCGGGGCCAGCGGCCGGCCCCGGCTGTACACCTTGACCAGCCGGGCCAGCTCGGCGGGCACGGTCCGCCCGGACCGGCCGAGCGGGAGCCTCAGCTCGCGCCGGGTCTGCGGCCCGGCGGGCAGCTTCAGGTGCCAGCCGCTGTCGCTGCCGCCGCGGCGGCGCCGCAACGTGACGCCCGCCCGCAGCAGCCGAAGGTCCTCGGTGTCGTAGTACTCGGCCTCGAGCTTCTGCTCCTCGGGGCCGGCCTCGCTGGCCACCCGGGGCAGATCCTCCAGGGGCGGCAGCACGGTGTCCGGGCCGGCCTCGTACTTCAGCTCGATCTCGCGGGTGTCGGTCGCCATAAAAACTCGTCTACCCCAATCACGTGTTCGCCATGCGTCGTGCCCAGTCGTCAGTGACAACAAGGAGCAATCCTGTAGACCATCCCCGTTCTCCTTTAGTTAACCCGTTGTTCATCTGTCCGAGTGTCGTGACCGTTAGTACAAATGTTCTAAATCTGGCGAGTGAGCAGTGCCGACTTAATCGAACGTGTTATCGTCTCTGACCATGGGAGCTGGGAAAATGCCGCCGGGAGGGTACCCGCCCCCGGTGGGCACGGTGCCGATGTTGTCCCGGGTGCCCGCGGGGGAACTGATGGACATTCCGCGGCGGGCCCCGGTGCGCCGGACCGCCGAGGTGCTCTACAGCGACACCAGCTGGCGGCCCTGCCTGATCGTGGCCTGGGTCCAGTACCAAGGCGGCTGGGCCGCGCTGATCCGGTGGCCGGACGGCCGGGAGGACTGGCGGCAGTTCAACCGCCGCCACATGCGCCCCGAGGGCTACGGCGACCCGGGGTTACGAATCCTGGCCGTCGTCGTGGGCCGCCGTCCGCATCTGGTCGTCGGCGCTGACCCGGCCGGCGATCCAGTCGTGCACCTGCTGGCTCGACGTCGGGTTGTGGTGGGGCGGGTCGGCCAGCGGCTGGTCGGATCCGCCCCCCGGGCCCCCATCGTCATCCTGGGTCGCCGGTTCATCGCTGGTGTCGGCGGGGCGCCCGGTCGCGATCAGGTACGCCTGGCCGGCCGGGATGCCCAGCCGATCCGCGGCCTCCTCGTAGCCAAGACCCGCGTCCAGCAGACCCTGGACCTGTTCCCTGGTGGCCATGGTCACCTCCGGCCCGTATCGGGTGTCCCGGTCACCTACCCGCGAAACCGCCCCGGTTAACTGGCCGCGCGGGCAGGTTCGTCGGGGGTCTGGCGCCCGGACCGGGACGGCTCCCGGGGCTGATGGTCTTCGGACAGCAGCGGCGACCGGGCCAGTGCGAACACCGCGCCCGCCATCAGCACCGTGCTCAGCGCCGCGAACAGCAGCGGGAACAGGCCGCCCCGGACCTTCTCGTGGAAGGCCAGCACGCCCCACAGGATCGAGATGATCGGGTCGGACAAGGTGAGGCCGGGCTGGGCCGCGATCAGCCGCCCGGCGTTCAGGGCCGACTGGACCAGGAACATGCCCAGCGCCCCGGTGGCGACCATGGCGTACAGCTGCCAGCTGGTGAAGATGGCGCCCCAGCCCTGGTCGAAGTGCGTGGTCATGCCCTTCATGAGCGCCGCCGTCAGGCCGAAGGCGGACCCGCCGGCCACCCCGAACACCGCGGCCTGGTGGCTGCTGCTGCCCTCGTGGCCGCCGCCCTGGCCCGCCGGGCCCTTGCGCCCCCACGCGGCCAGGGCCAGAACCAGGGCCAGGTTGACCCCGATGCCGATGAGCCACACGTACAGCTGAATTTTATCGGTCCGGCCCGCGGTGGGATCCAGGAAGAACAGCAGACCGGCCAGGCCGACGCTCATGGCCAGCGTCGAGCCCCACTCCCGCTTGCCCATGTTCGACGCACCGAGGATCCGGGCGGCCAGGATCAGCGTCAGCGGCAGCTCGAGGACCAGGATCGGCTCGACCACCGCCAGCTCGCCCGCGCCCAGCGCCGTGGCCTGGAGCAGGAAGCCCGCGGTGATGGCGGCGATGCCGCCGAACCAGACCGGCTGGTGCAGCAGCCGGCGGATCTGCCGCCAGCTCGCGTTCTCGTCCTGCGGCACCGTCTTGTTGGCCTTGCGCTGCAGGACCGAGGAGGTGGCGTTGGCGCACGCGGCCAGCACAGCGAGCAGGTAGCTGAGCATGGTCACCTTCTCCGTCCGCCGCCGAAACTCGCTGTCTCGACGACGAGCTACCCGTAAATGGCCACGTGACACAGGCCGGCCGGACGGGCTCAGAGGGGGAAAACCTTATCCCGGCCACAGGAGCGGCCCGTCGCCGTCATAGGTTTGGCCCTGACAACCAGCACAGCTCACTGAGACGAACCTGCGGGAAAGGGCCCCCACCATGGAATACCGTCAGCTGGGCCGGAGCGGCCTCCGGATTTCGACGCTGACCCTCGGCACGATGACGTTCGCGGGCCAGGGCGGGTTCAACGCGGTCGGCAACACCGACCTGGACGGGGCCAAGCGGCAGATCGGCATGGCCCTGGACGCCGGGGTGAACCTGATCGACACCGCCGACGTCTACTCCGGCGGCATCTCCGAGGAGATCGTCGGCCAGGCCATCAAGGGCAAGCGGGACGACCTGCTGCTGTCGTCCAAGGTCCGGATGACCATGGGCGACGGGCCCAACGACGCGGGCCTGTCCCGGCACCACATCATCACCGGCCTCGAGGCCAGCCTGCGCCGCCTGGACACCGACCACATCGACATCTACCACGTGCACGAGTGGGACGGGCAGACGCCGGTCGGGGAGACCCTGTCCACCCTGGACTCCCTGGTCAAGGCGGGCAAGATCCGCTACCTGGCCGCGTCCAACTACTCGGGCTGGCAGCTGATGAAGGCGCTGGCCGCCGCCGACGCCCGCGGCCACGAGCGGTTCGCGGCCCAGCAGATCTACTACTCGCTGGAGGCCCGCGACGCCGAGTACGAGCTGGTGCCGCTGGCCCTGGACCAGGG
>DASXJM010000573.1:0-1698 GCA_036497405.1 Streptosporangiaceae bacterium
CCCCTGCTGGACATCGGCGACGTGGCGACGGGCAGCCAGGTCACCTCGCTGGGCGCCGACGAGCCCGGCAAGGCCGAACTGTCCCCCGGCCTGCTGGCGGCGGCCCGGGTGTTCGTGGACGACCTTCCGCTCGCGCTGACCGGCGGCGCGCTCGGTACCGCCGGGCTCCCGGCCGAGACGGCGGCCGGGACGCTGAGCGAGGTGCTGCAGGGGACGATCCCCGGCCGCCGGACCGATGCCGAGCGCACCGTCTACACGCCGGTCGGCCTGCCCGCCCAGGATCTGGCCCTGGCCTGGGCCGCTTATCAGCAGGCCCATCGGGCCGGCCGCGGCCAGGAGTTCGACTTCCTGGCCTGAACCCGGGCTAACTGTCGGTGCGCGGCACCAGGGTGAGCATGGTGGCTTCCGGGCGGCAGGCGAAGCGGGCCGGGGCCCAGGGCGAGGTACCCAGACCGGCCGAGACGTGCAGCCAGGAACGGTGGCCGTCGGGGGCGGGCTGGCCGGCCGCGGGATGCTGGCTCAGGCCGCTGACCCGGTCGCGGTCGATCTCGCAGTTGGTGACCAGGGCGCCGTAACCGGGCAGGCACAGCTGGCCGCCGTGAGTGTGGCCGGCGAACAGGATGTCGTAGCCGTCGGCCGCGAACCGGTCCAGGACCCGGGGCTCGGGCGCGTGCATGATGCCCAGGCGCAGGTCGGCCGAGGGGTCGGCCGGGCCGGCCACCCGCTCGTAGCGGTCGCGCTTGATGTGCGGGTCGTGCACACCGGCCACGGCGATGTCCAGGCCGCCGGCCTTGATCCGGCCGGTGTGGTTGTTGGCGTCCAGCCAGCCCCGGTTGGTCATGGCGTCGCCCAGCTTCTGCCAGGGCAGGTCCGGCCCGGTCTTGGGGTAGCGCTTGGCGCTGGTCTCCCACAGGTAGCGGGCGGGGTTCTTGGGCTGCGGCCGGTACAGGTCGTTGGAGCCGTAGACGAAGACGCCGGGCCGGTCCAGCAGCGGGCCGAGGCTGTCGACCAGATAGCGGACCGCCTCCGGGTGGGCGATCGAATCGCCGGTGTTCACCACCAGGTCCGGCTCAAGCCGGTCCAGGTCGGCCAGCCAGGCCATCAGGCGCTTGCGCCCCGGGGTCAGGTGCACGTCCGAAATGTGCAGGACACGGATGGGCGTGGCGCCGGGGGCCAGCACCGGCACCTCGGCCTGGCGCAGGATGAACCAGTTACGCTCCGCGAACGAAGCGTAGGCCAGGGCACCGGCGCCGGCCAGGGCGGCGCCTACGGGAAGGATGACTCGAGCTCGCACCCACCCATGGTGCCATGTCAGGGAGGATGGTTTTCATGGCTGAACTAAAGGAACGGCTGCGGACCGACCTGTCCGCGGCGATGCGGGCCCGCGATCAGGTCCGGATGCGGACGCTGCGGAGCGCGCTGACCGCCATCACCAACGAGGAAGTAGCCGGGCAGTCCGCTCGCGAACTGTCCGACGACGAGGTGATGAAGGTGCTGACCCGGGAGGCCAAGAAGCGCCGCGAGGCGGCCGAGGCGTTCGGCTCGGCGGGCCGGGGCGAACAGGCCGCGGCCGAGCGGGCCGAGGGTGAGGTGCTGGCCGGCTACCTGCCCGCGCAGCTCAGCGACGCCGAACTGGGTGACCTGGTGGCCGCGGCGATCGCCGCGGCTGGAGCGTCTGGCATGTCCGCGATGGGGCCG
>DASXJM010000574.1:0-7461 GCA_036497405.1 Streptosporangiaceae bacterium
CAGTAGACACCGACAACAATTACTGGATCGCCCTACCTCGCCAGGAGACCATCGCCAAGTTCCGGCCGGACGGCTCACTCGACCGCATCATCAAGTCGCCGACCCGGCGGCCCGCCATGGTCTGCTTCGGCGGCCAGGACCTCGACCAGCTGTACGTGGTCACGATGACCAACAACTACCCGAGCAAGGAAGAGCTCGCGGCCGACCCGCTGGCGGGCGGCATGTTCCGGGTCAACGTGGGCGCCACCGGCCTGCCCGAACCCAAGGTCGTCCTTTAACCGCCCCGCGGAAAGGTACTGACACTCAATGTCGAGCGCTCCCAAGGTTTCCGAGTATGAGCCCGTAACGCGCTGGGCCAAGGTCCCGCACGGTATTTCCTTCGGCGCGGGCGCCAACTCGGTCGCGGTTGATTCAAATGACCGCATCATCATCTTCAACCGGGGCACCGACCCGGTGGCGATATTCGACCGGGACGGCAATTTCCTCGACTCCTGGGGACACGGCGAATTCGTCAACCCGCACGGCATCACGATCGGCCCGAATGGCGACTTCTACCTCATCGACGACATGGGGCATTTCGTTCAGCGGCGCAGCCCGGATGGCAAAGTCCTGCTGACCCTGGGCACCCCGCGCGAAGCGGCCGAGAAGCAGTCCGGAAACCCGTTCAACCGGCCGACTCATGTCGCGGTTTCGGGCGACGGCGATATCTATGTCACCGATGGCTACGGCAACTCCCGGATCCACCATTTCGCTGAGGACGGCCAGCTGCTCGGCGGCTGGGGGATGCCCGGGACCGAGCCGGGCCAGTTCAGCCTCCCGCACAACGTGTGCTGGACCTCGAAGGGGACCCTGGCCGTGTGCGACCGGGAGAACCACCGCGTCCAGTTCTTCCACCCCGATGGCTCCTTCGCCGGCCAGTGGCATTTCCACCGGCCCGTCGCCATCGCGACCCGGCCTGACCTCAACCCCTACATCTACCTGGTGGAACTCGGGCCGGATGGGATCCAGCGCGGGGTGCCGAACATCGGCCTCAAGGTGCGGATCATCGATGAGGACGGCCAGGTCGTGCAGACCTTCGGCGACGGCACGCTGGGCTCGGGCCCGCGCCAGTTCATCGCCCCGCACGGAATCGCGGTGGACTCGGCCGGTGACGTCTACATCGCCGAGGTGAGCGCGTCCTCGCTCAAGGCCCATGACGGGATCACGTCGCTGGGCGAGACCGTCAGCCTGCGGAAGTGGCGGGTGGTCGGCTGATACTTGGCGATCAGATTTGTTTGTTTACATATCAGCGGCTCCCGCTGCTCTGGTGTCATCAGCAGCCGTCTTTTTAAAACACTTCCGTTAACGATTCCGCATGCCTTCATGCGGCAATTCTCAATTTAAGACAATGTGTTGCCAGCCACCGGAACTATCGGCACACTCGAACCGTTACCGGACAGTTATCTTCCAATCTGGACGTTATCTATGCTCGGCTGATACTTTCCCCCGAAAGGTAATCGAGCCGAGGTGAGGGGGTGGGCAAATGGGCAGATGGAACAGAAACAATGCAGCCCAGCGCGGCACTCTGGATGTCAATGACAGCGACTCGCAAATTGGTCCTGGACTCAGTCGACGGGCCCTTATCAAGTATTCAGCGAGCGGTGTCGCGGTGGCCATGGGTGGCGTGGTCCTGTCGGCCTGCAGCAGTGGTTCCAAGAGCGGCTCGGGCGGCTCGGGCGGTTCCACCGGGACGACCAAGACCGATACCAAGGCCGGCGGCACGCTGACCGCGGCCGAGAAGCAGACCCTGCTCGAGATGGCCGGGCCGTCCAACAAGAGCTTCACCGGCAAGGGCCTGACCTGGAAGATCGGCGGCGCCTTCCCGTTCAGCGGCCCGTACCAGTACTACGAGACGATCGAGGCCGACGGCCTGCGGCTGGCTGCTCAGCACATTCCGCAGCTGGGCGGCCCCACCATCGACCTGAACCTGCAGGACTTCGGCAGCAACAGCGGCGTGGACACGCAGAAGGCCGTCGACGCCAGCCTGAACTTCCACGACGCCGGTAACGGCATCAGCATCTCCGGTATCCAGGGCGCGCTCGGGGCCCTGATCCCCGGGGCCGAGAAGTACAAGATCCTCAACTTGGACGCGGGAGCCGGGGTCGGTACCTTCGCCGGTAAGGACTACTACTGGGCGATGCGGGCCAACTACCCGATGAACAACGTGACCGTCGCGCTGGACTACATCAAGAAGACCCAGCCGTCGGCGCGCAAGGCGGTCGTGGTCTACAACTCGGGCGCGGCCTACGCCCCGGTGCTGAACGCCTGCGTGGCGGCGACCAAGGCGGCCGGGTTCACCGTGACCGGGACCACCACCCAGCCGATCGGCACCACCGACTGGTCGGACGCCTACACCTCGATCCAGTCGCAGAACCCGGACGTCATCCTCCTGGTCATCAACGGCAACGACTGCGCCTACTTCCTCAAGCAGTTCGCGACCTCGGGGCTCAAGCAGCCGGTCTTCACGTTCTCTTACAGCGCCCCGCAGCAGAAGCTGGCCGGCGCGGGCTTCGAGGACATCTACGTGGTCCAGGAGGACTTCCTGCCCGCCACCCCGACCAACGAGTGGCAGAAGATCTTCACCAAGTACTACCGGCAGGAGTACAAGGACCAGCCGGCCGGCCCGTCGTCGCCGTTCAACATCTCGGCCAACTACTACAACGTCGGCTTCGTGCTGTGGGAGCTGGCGTCGCGGGTGCTGGCCAACAAGGGCAAGCTCACCGACGGCACCGCGCTGCAGTCAGCGCTGGAGGACAACCCGACCTTCCCGTCCATCTTCGCTGGGTCGGGGACCACTCCCGCCAAGATCACCTTCGACAAGACCAGCCACGGTCTGGCCAGCTGCCCGCTGGCGGTCATGCAGATCAAGAGCGAAAAGCCGAAGCTGATGGCCGTGGCCAACGCGCAGGGATCCAGCGGCGCTGGCCCACTGAAGATGATGTGAGCCGAACCCAGTTATCCGCGGGCGGGCCGGCCCCCGGGCCGGCCCGCCGAAACACCACGAGACCCCTCCGGGGGCGTCGTGAAACGCTAAGAGGATCGGATGGCGGCTGAAGTACTCACCCCCCTGACCACGACCAACTTCGCGCAGCTGACCGCGAACGGTGTCGTCACGGGTAGTTCGTACGCGCTGGTCGCAGTGGGCTTCGGGATGATCATCCACATCGCCCACCGCTTCCACATCGCCTACGCGGCGATCTACGCGCTGATGGCCTTCCTGGCCGCCCAGATCCAGACCACGTACGGGTGGCCGTTCGTCCCCGCCCTGATCGTGGCCACCGTGATCGGGGTGATCATCGCCGTAGGCTCAGAACGATTGGTGTACTCGCCGCTGGTCAGACGGGTGGGGGACCGGGATCGGGCGTTGTTCCCGGTCTTCGTGGCCTCGCTCGGCCTGTCCACCGCCATCGAGGCCCTGATCAACATCATCTGGCCCAACCCGGTCACCACCACGTTCGGCGTGTCGGCGATCAAGCTGGGCCCGGTCCACATGACCAGCCTCACCGTCACCTCGGTCATCACCACCTGGGTGGCGATTCTGCTGGTGGCCGCGGTGATCCGGTGGACCAAGCTCGGCCGGATGATCCGGGCGGTGCGGGTCAACCCGTCGCTGAGCGTGGACTTCGGCATCAAGCCGTCGTCGATGTACATGATCGTGTTCGCCATCGGGACCAGCCTGGGCGGCATCGGGGCCGTGTTCCTGGCCGCGCAGAGCGCGCCGGAATCGGACATGGGCGAGAACCTGGTGCTCTACGCGATCACCGCGGCGTTCATCGCCGGCGCTGCCAGCAGCCCCTGGGTCATCGGCGTGCTGGCCCTGGCCATGGGGCTGATCCAGAGCTGGAGCACGTTCTTCATCTCCTCGACCTGGTCCAGCTTCGTGATCTTCGCGATCCTGCTCATCTTCGTGATGACCAAGGCCATCCGGGCCGTCAACTGGGGCCGATTGGCCAGAGGCCGGCCCAAGTACGGCAGCGGGCTGGTGAAACCGGCCGAGCCGGCGCTGGCCCAGCCGTCGCCGGAACCGTCAGCGCAGGAATCCCAGCAGCGAGAGTCGGGAGTCGGGCAGTGAGCCCGGCGCCACGGAGCCGGGGGCGTTCATGCTAGAGACCGTCAGCTACATCGACCAGATCCTCATCTACCTGGTCTTCGGCCTGGCCGCCAACCTCATCCTGGGCTACACCGGCGTGCTGCAGGCGGCCCCGGCCGCGTTCGGCGCCTTCGGCGGTTACGCCGTGGTCTACCTGACCTCGACGCACCACTGGCCGTGGATCCTGGCCGTCATCGTCGGGGTGGCCATGGCCCTGGTGGCCGGGTTCCTGATCGGCCTGCCCGCCTTGTACCTGAGCAGTTTGTGGGTGCTGCTGCTGACCTTGGCGGTGGGGCTGGTCATCGACTCCATATTGTCCGGGGTCCAGACGTTCGGCGGCGACAACGGCCTGCAGCAGTCCTCGTCGCTGGACCTGTTCGGTTTCCAGCTCAACGAGCCCACCCAGGTGCTGCCGCTGGCCGCCGTGGTCGCGGTGATCGTGCTGGCCGTGTGCTGGCGGATCGGCGAATCGCCCTACGGCCGGGTGCTGCGCGGCATCCGGGCCGACGACAGCGCGGTCTACGCCCTGGGCAAGAACGTCTACACCTACAAGCTGAGCATGTTCGTGGTCACGGCCGGGCTGTCCGGGCTGGGCGGAGCGCTGCTGGCCACGCTGACCAACGTGGCCTCGCCGACCGAGTTCAACTACACGGCCTCGGTCGAGATCATCGCGATCGTGATCATCGGCGGGGTCGGCAACCCGTTCGGCACCGTGATCGGCTCGGCCATCGTGGTGCTGCTGGTGCCGTTCTTCCAGGACGTCATCCAGGTCACCCCGCAGACCGCGGCCAACATCCAGCTCATCGGCTACGGCCTGGTCCTCGCCCTGGTCGTGCTGTTCCGCCCATCCGGGGCGCTGCCGGAAGGGTTCACGATCAGCAGCGTCCGCAGTGCCCTGAGCCGCCGGCTGTCCAGCGGCAAGCAGGCCAAGACGCCGCCGATCTCCGAGGGCGCGGCCGAGCGCCGCCGGGCCCGGCAGGCGGCCCGGAACCTGGAACGGGTCGGCGACCCGGCCCCGCAGGGCGTGGTGCTGGACGTCCGCGACGTGTCCAAGGCGTTCGGCGGCATCAAGGCGGTCAACGAGCTGTCCATGCAGCTGCAGGGCGGCAAGATCACCGCTCTGATCGGGGCCAACGGCGCCGGCAAGACCACGGTGTTCAACCTGCTGACCGGGGCGCTGTCCCTGGACGGGGGCGAGGTCTACCTGAACGGGCAGAACATCTCCGGGCTGCGCCCGGACCAGATCGCCAACCTGGGCATGGTCCGGACCTTCCAGGACGTGCGGCTGTTCCACGGCATGACCGTGCTGGACAACGTGCTGATGGGAGTGCCGGATCAGGCCGGTGAGCATCTGGTGCCGCTGTTCGTCCGGATCGGCAAGACCCGGGCCCGGGAGCGCGAGGCTCAGGCCATCGCCCGCCGCTGGCTGGAGTTCGTCGGCCTGGAGGACTTCGCCGACGTCCGGGTCGAGGCCCTCGGCTACGGGCAGCAGAAGCTGGTCTCGCTGGCCCGGATCCTGGCCACCGACGCCCGGGTGCTGCTGCTGGACGAGCCGGCCTCCGGCATCGACTACCAGTTCCTGGACGAGATGCTCGACGTGATCTCCCAGCTGCGCGACGAGGGCCGGACCGTCTGCATCGTCGAGCACAACCTCGACGTGGTCGGCCGGCTAGCCGACCACGTGTACTTCATGGAGGTCGGCAAGGTGACCGCGGAAGGCAACATCACCGACCTGACCAGCGACGAACGGCTGGCCGAGGTCTACTTCGGCGGAGGTTCCTGATGACCACCGAGACCACCGGCCCGGGGGAGACGCTGCTGGACGTGAGCGGCCTGCAGGCCGGCTACGGCCCCAAGCGGGTCATCTTCGGCGTCGACTTCAACGTCCGCAAGGGCGAGGTCGTCGGCATCATCGGCCACAACGGCGCGGGCAAGACCACCACCCTGCACTCGGTGTTCGGCACGCACCGGTGCGAGTCCGGGAAGGTCGTCTACGGCGGCACCGACATCACCGGCCGCAGCGCCAAGAAGAACGTCCGCGACGGCATGACCATGGTGCGGGCCGAGCGGTTCACCTTCGGCGAGCTGACCGTCAAGGAGAACCTGCAGCTGGCCGGCATGTCGGTCAAGTCGTCAGCCGACCGCGAAGCGCGCCTTGAAAAAGTGTTCGAGCTGCTGCCGATCCTGAAGGAGCGCCTCCGCCAGCAGGCCAGCAAGTTCTCCGGCGGGCAGCAGCGGCTGCTGAGCGTGGGCATGGCCCTGCTGGCCGATCCCAAGCTGATCATCCTGGACGAACCGTCGCTGGGCATCGCGCCCGGCCTGACCGAGCGGATCTTCGACACGGTCAAGGAGCTGGTCCACGACCAGGGAATCTCCGTGCTGCTGGTCGAGCAGAACATCCCGCAACTGCTGCGCATCGTCGACCGGGTCTACGTCATCCGGTCGGGCCGCGTGATCCTCGAGGAGACGGTGGATCAGATGCGCGAGCGGGACCAGTACTGGGACCTCTTCTAGTCACGACGGCGTCGCTAGCGGGGTGTGAACGAGAGGACGAGAGGAACGGCGTGCCTACCTTCAAGTACAAGCTCTCCGCCAACACCGGACCGATCACCATCGAGGACTACCGTCAGGCCGCCCGCAAGGCCGTGCCCGACATGATCTGGGCCTTCATCGACTACGGGGCCGAGGACCTGGTCACCTTGAACGCCAACCGCTCGGCGTTCAGCCGCTACGCCCTGCGCCAGCGGGTGCTGGTCGGCAACGAGGACGTCAGCCTGGGCGCCCAGGTGGCCGGGGAGTCCCTGTCCCTGCCGGTGCTGATGTGCCCAGCGGGCCTGGCCGGCCTGGCCCACTGGACCGGAGAGCGCGGGGCCGCCCAGGCCGCCGAGCGGGCCGGCACGCTGATGGTGCTGAGCACCGCCTCGTCCTACTCCTACGAAGAGGTGGCCGAGGGCACCGAGAAGGACCACTTCTTCCAGCTGTACCCCTACCACGACCCGAAGTCGCCGACCGGCTCGCTGCAGAACGACCTGACCTCGTCGCTGATCCAGCGGGCCAAGCGGTCCGGCTACAAGGCGATGTTCGTGACCGTGGACGTGCCGGTACCCGGCAACCGCGAATCCGAGCGCAAGCGCGGCATGGGCAAGCCGCCGGTGCTGACCCCGGGGCGCATGATCAACGGGGCGTTCAAGCCCCGCTGGGCCTACGGCTTCGTCAAGCACCGCCGGGTGTCCCTGCGCAACCTGGTCAGCGAGGTCGGGGCCAAGGCGGCCATGGACGGCATCAGCAAGCAGGAGAAGATGATGCGTCCCGAGCTGTCCTGGGACGACTTC
>DASXJM010000575.1:0-1701 GCA_036497405.1 Streptosporangiaceae bacterium
AATGTGTGGACATCTGTCCGTTCCGTGGGGCCTGGACGCTGGAACGAATGGGGAGCCGGATGAAGCAGCCGATGCGACCCTGGCGAGCCGCCCTGATGGGGTCGGCCGTCGTGGGGATCACGGTGTCGCTGGGCGGGGTCGCGGCCGCCGGGACACCGCAGCACCTGAAGGGCGCGGCCGCGCGGGAACAGGCCCGCGCCGCCTACGTACGCACGCACGGCACCAGCCCGGCCGACAGCGGGCCGACCAACAACCACACGCCCGACGACTCCGACCTGGCCGACCAGTTCGCCCAGTACGAGTCCGAGCGGACCGCCCCGGCCGAAGCGGTCAGCGGGGACGCGCTGACCACCGCCCAGCAGGCGGCGTCGGCGCTGCCGCGGACCGGCGGTGCCTGGCAGGAGTTCACCAACGAGCCCTACAACGGGCAGCCCAGCAACTACACCGACCCGTTCTGGTCGAACGTCGGGGCCGGCTTCTCGCTGGTCGGCGGCCGGACCACGGCCCTGACCACCACCCGGGACGGCACCTGGTTCGCGGGCACGGCCGACGGGGGCGTGTGGCGCTCCACCGACCAGGGGCGGCACTGGAAGGCCGTGTTCGACGGCATGGCCAGCCTGTCCATTGGTTCGCTGGCCATCGACCCGGCCGACGGGTCGCTGTGGGTCGGCACCGGCGAGGCCAACGTGTCGCAGGACTCCTACGCGGGCACCGGCGTGTACCGGTCCAGCAACGACGGCGCGTCGTTCACCCGGGTCGGCAACACCTCCTCGGGCAGCAATCCGATCGCGACCCGGACGGTGTTCCGGGTGGCGTTCGATCAGAGCGGGGACGCCTACGCGGCCACCGACAACGGGCTGTTCCGGTACTCGCCGCACACCCGCCAGTGGGCCGAGGTACTGGACCCGGCGGGCCCGGTCGACAATCCGCCCTACGACCAGCAGGTGACCGACGTGGCCGTGCAGCCCGGCTCGGGCGGCAAGGTGGTCATCGCCGCGATCGGCTGGCACGGGCCCGGTAACACCGCCTACAACGGCTTCTACCAGTCCACCGACGGTGGCCTGACCTTCGCCAGGGTGACCCCGGCCGGTGACGTCGTGGCCAGCGACATCGGCCGGACCACGTTCGCCTATTCGGCCGACGGGACCAAGCTGTACGCGATCGTCCAGTCGGTGGGCGAGGAAGCGGCCGCCGGCGAGACCGTGCTGCAGGGCATCTACGTCACCTCCGGACGGGCCGGCCCGGGCCAGGCGGCCAGCGTGACCGGGCCGTGGACAAAGATCGCCGACGAGGCCAAGCTGGCCGCGTCCGGCTCGGCCCTGGCCGTGGGCTCGGGATACGGCGTCGGGGTGCAGGCCTGGTACAACCAGGACCTGGCCGTGGACCCGGCCAACCCGGATCACGTGTACGCCGGGCTGGAGGAGGTCTTCGAGTCCACCGACGCGGGCAGCACCTGGGTCACCGCCAGCCCGTACTGGAACTACGGTCTGGCCTGCGCGACCACGTCGGCCGGGTGCCCCAACACCACGCACCCGGACCAGCACGCCATGATGATCACCGACGGCAAGATCGTGATCGGCAACGACGGCGGCGTGTACAGCCGGCCGCTGGCGGACGACCAGCAGTACGGCGACTGGACCGACCTGAACGCCACCCTGCGCAACTGGCAGTACTACGACGCCCGGGCCGGGAAGATCGGCC
>DASXJM010000576.1:0-3943 GCA_036497405.1 Streptosporangiaceae bacterium
ACGGGGAGAGCCACCGGACACGGAGGCAACGGCGCTGAGGCCTGACCGGCACGACGAGGTGACCGGCATGCCCGGGGGCAGGCCGCCGGCACCCCGCCCGCACGACATCAGCGGTTACGGAGCCGAGACCGGGCCACGGGCCGGGGTGGACACCGCGCCACGGGACGACGGGGCGTGGAACGCCGCGCCGGCCCGGGAAGAGTCACGCCACGACATTAGAAATGAAGCGGGCCTCGAGGACGAGCAGGGCCACGGACGGCACCGGCGGGCCCCCGAGAAGCAGGCCACGTATCGCGAAGTGTTCGCGATCCGCGAGTTCCGCGGGGTGTGGTTCGCCCAGGTGCTTTCGTACGCCGGGGACCAGTTCGCGCAGGTCGCGATCGCGGTGCTGGTGTACCACCGGACCGGATCGGCGCTGCTGACCGCGCTGGCCTACGCGCTGACCTACCTGCCGCCGATCGCGGGCGGCCCGTTGCTGGCCGGGCTGGCCGACCTGTTCCCGCGGCGCCGGGTGATGATCGCCTGCGACCTGATCCGGGCCGGGCTGGTGTCGCTGATGGCCATCCCCAGCATGCCGTTCGCGGGCCTGTGCGGGCTGCTGTTCTTCACCGTGCTGCTGGGGGCCCCGTTCAGCTCGGCCCGGTCGGCGCTGCTGCCGGACATCCTGCACGGGGACAAGTTCGTGGTCGGGTCGGCCATCGGGAACATCAGCTTCCAGGCCAGCCAGGTCGTGGGCTTCGTGGCCGGAGCCGCGGTGGTGGCCGTGCTCAACCCGTACCGGACCCTGGCCACCGACGCGGTGACGTTCCTGCTGTCGGCGGTGATCGTCACCGGCTGGGTCAAGCGCCGCGACGCCCCCGAACGCGAGCCGGGCCGGCGCCCGTCGCTGTGGGCGGTGTCCCGGGACGGCATGGCCATGGTCTTCGGCGATCCCGTGCTGCGCACGCTGGTGCTGTTCGGCTGGCTGGCGGGCTTCTGCATCGTGCCGGAAGGCCTGGCCGCGCCGTACGCGCACTCGCTGCACGGCGACGCGCTGACCGTCGGCCTGCTGATGGCGGCCATGCCGGTGGGCGTGGTGGTGGGCTCGTTCGCGTTCGGCCGCCTGGTGACGCCGTCCGGGCGGCTCCGGATCATGGGCTGGCTGGCCATGGCGTCGTGCGCGCCGCTGATCGGCAGCGCGTTCTCCCCGCCGCTGTGGGTCGTGCTGGTGCTGTGGGCACTGGCCGGCGCGGGTGAGGCCTACCAGCTGGCGGCGGCGGCCGCGTTCGTGCAGAGCCTGACCCCGTCGGGCCGGGGCCGGGCCTTCGGGCTGGCCCAGTCCGGGCTGCTGGCCGTGCAGGGGCTGGGCATCCTGGCCGGCGGCGCGGTGGCCAACTCGGTGGGCGCGCCGGTCGCGGTGGGCCTGTCCGGGATGCTGGGCCTGTGCGCCGCGGTCATCCTGGCCATGAGCTGGACGCTGCGCCGCGGCGAGGTGATCGCGGCTTCCCGGGTAACCAACGAGTAACTACGCTGGGGGCAGCGAGCCGAGAGAGGACGTGCTGATGCCATCCGCCACCCCCGCCGCCGACCTGCTGCGCATCGATGACCAGCTCACCCCGGACGAGCGCCTGGTCCGCGACACGGTCCGCGAATTCACCGCCGACCGGATCGACCCCCACATCGCGGACTGGTTCGAAGCCGGCACGGTCCCGCGCGATCTAATGCCTGAGCTGGGCAAACTGGGCCTGCTGGGCATGCACCTGACCGGCTACGGGTGCGCCGGAATGGGAGCCGTCGCCTACGGCGTGGCCTGCCGGGAGCTGGAAGCGGCCGATTCCGGGCTGCGCAGCACGGTCTCGGTGCAGGGTTCGCTGGCCATGTTCCCGATCTGGAAGTACGGGTCGGACCAGCAGAAGGAAGAGTGGCTGCCCCAGATGGCCACCGGCGAAGCCGTCGGCTGCTTCGGGCTGACCGAGCCCGACCACGGCTCGGACCCCAGCGGGATGAGCACCCGGGCCCGCCGCGACGGCTCGGACTGGCTGCTGTCCGGGTCCAAGATGTGGATCACCAACGGCAGCATCGCCGACATCGCGGTGGTGTGGGCTTCCACCGACGAGGGCTTGCGCGGCTTCCTGGTCCCGCGCGACGCCCCCGGCTTCACCACCAACGACATGCACAAGAAGATGGCGCTGCGGGCGTCGATCACGTCGGAGTTGCACTTTGACGAGGTTCGGCTGCCGGAGGACGCCATGCTGCCCGGGGTGCAAGGGCTGAAGGGCCCGCTGTCCTGTCTTTCCGAGGCCCGGTACGGGATCTTGTGGGGCGTCACCGGGGCGGCCCGGGCCTGCTTCGACGTGGCCGTGGCCTACGCGGGCTCGCGCGAGCAGTTCGGACAGCCGATCGGCGGCTTCCAGCTCACCCAGGGCAAGCTGGCCTGGATGGCCTCGGATCTCGGCCGGGCCCAGTTGCTGGCGTTGCATCTGGGGCGGCTGAAGGAAGCCGGGCCGCTCCGTCCCGAGCAGGTCAGTTTGGGAAAGATGAGCAACGTCCGGACCGCCATCGACATCGCCCGCCAGGCGCGGACGATCCTGGGCGCCAACGGGGTGACGCTCGAGTACCCGGCGATCCGGCACGCCAACAACCTGGAGGCGGTGCTGACCTACGAGGGGACCGAGGAGATCCACATGCTGGCCATCGGACAGGCCATCACGGGGATCTCGGCTTACCGCTGACCTTCGGGCGCTGACGCAGGGGCCCGGGGCCAGGGCGGCTGGGCCCTCGGGCGGCTGGGGACCTTGGGCCGCTGCGTTCATTCGAGATCGTCGGTACTCTTCATGGTGGCGCGCAACCGTGCGCCAACGGGGCGCTAGCTCAATGGCAGAGCAGCGGACTTTTAATCCGTGGGTTCAGGGTTCGAGTCCCTGGCGCCCCACCACGGGTCAACCGCGAGGGTCAGCCGCGGGAGCCTTCCGCCGGGCCGAAGAACACCAGCAGGGCCAGGTCTTCGGTGATGTCGTGGAAGAAGTGGACCTCGTGGGCGGGCACGAACAGCGTGGTGCCCGGCTCGATGGCCACGGTTCGGCCGCCGGAGGTGAACTGACCCCGGCCGGCGGTGACGACGTAGAGCTCGTCTTCGGTGTGGGGGCTCTGGGTGTCGACGGCGCCGGGGCGCAGGGAATAGGTGCCGACGCTCAGGTCGGGGCGGCGCAGATGCTCCACGTAGTCGGCGCCGGTGTCGCCGGGGGTGATGTAGCGGCCGGCCGCTTCGATGATCTCCACCAGGCGACGTTATCCCGGGTCCACGGCCGGTTCCATGGTGGCCGGGGCGGCCTGGGTCAGCAGGACGACGCCGGCGCACATGACGGCGAAGGCGACCACGGCCACCGCCACCGTGAGCGCGTCGTGGTCGAAGTGCTCGCCGAACAGCCACATGCTCAAGATGATGCTGACCAGTGGGTCGACGATGACCAGGAACGGCTGTGACACCCGCAGCGGTCCGGCCTGCAGGGCCCACTGTTCCAGCAGCACCCCGGCCAGGCCGCTGACGGCCAGGGCGTAGACGGGCCAGTGGGTGAACATCCCGCCCGCCCCGAACTGGGTGATGGTGTCGGTGGTGGCCTTGATGAACGCCGCCACCAGGGCCCAGGCGATGGCGGCGGCCGCGCCCCACAGCGCGGCCCGCACCCCGGCTCCGCCCAGGCGGCCCAGGGCCAGCAGGACCGCGACCCCGGCCGCGCAGGCGATGATGGCCGCGGCCCAGTGGGCGCTGGCCGGAGTGAACTGCCCACCCTGGGGCTCGCTGACTCCCAGGAACACGGCCAGTCCCGCGCAGGCCAGGGCGCCGCCACTCCAGGCCGCCGGGCGGATCTGCTGCCGGATCCAGACCCGGCGCAGGACCAGGGTGATGACGAGTTCGATGACCAGCAGCGGCTGCACCACCGAGACTTCACCGTTGTGCAGGGCC
>DASXJM010000577.1:0-5251 GCA_036497405.1 Streptosporangiaceae bacterium
GGCGTGCCCGGCGGCGGTGGCACCGGGCGGCCCGGCGGCGGATAGGACGGAGCGGTCGGCGGGTACGCGGGGCCGGTCAGCGTGGCCGAGGAGTCCACGGCCGACGGAGGAGCCGACGGCAGCGGCGGGGCCGGCCGCGGAAGCGGAGGCGGCAGCGGGGCCGGTGGCGGCGGGGCCGAGTAGGAAGCGGGGCCCGGCGGCGGGTACGCGGGGCCGGTGGGCGGCGCCGCGAAGCTGGGCGGGGCGGCCAAGCTCGGCGGGGCCGAGAAGCCTTCGGTACGGGGCGGCACCGGCTGGCCCGGGTGGCCAAGGTCGGCCGGGTAGCCGGCGTTCTGGGCCGGCCCCTGGTAGCCCGCGCCGGCGTAGCCCTCGTCTGCGTAGCCCTCGTCGGCGGGGATCGGGTGGCTGTCGACAGAAGTGTCCACCGGAGAAGATGCCTCCGGCCACGCCGACGGCGGCCGCGCGGGCGGCGGACCCGGCCGCACGTCAGCACCCCGGCTGGGCAGGTCGATCTCGCGAGACACCGGGCCCGGCTGCGCGACAACGCCGGCGCCCACCTCGGCCGGGGCCGTGGCGTGCCCGCACTCACCGCAGAAACGGGTACCGGCTCGCAGCCCGCTCCCGCACTGGACGCAAAATCGCGGGTTACCCCCCATGCGTCTCCTGATTCACTCGGCAGCATGTCTCGCCTGCCCAGGCCGGCCGCGGGCACGATGAAGGCGCCGCTGCCTTCCGCTGCCGGTGCGGACTCCGCTCGGGCGGGCCAGGCCAGCATATTTCGTGAACCCTCGGCCGAGAGGGCTAATGCGCCCGTTGGGGGACAGACGTGACGGTCGGTCACGAGCAGCCAAGCCCATTATCGTGACATTTCGGACTTAGCGCCCTAAATGCCTTGATGGCTTGGCTTATCAACCTGGCAAAAGCACAGGAACCGAGCCTTGTCCACGCCGCAGCCTGGACGTACGCTCATCTACAGTCCTGTTGTCGCGCTGCGGGGCCCTGCCGTGGTCGCGACGGATCAGCGGAGGTCAGCGAGTGGCCAGGTTCAGGTCGCGCGTGGCTCCTCGACCCGTCATGATCAGGGCAAGACGCCTCCAAGCGCCAAATTTTTCCCAGTAAACCCGTGGATCTGTACTCCGCGGGCACTCGCTCCGCGTCATTTAAAGGACAGCGAGGAGAAGACGTGAAAGTGAAAAGGGCCGTGGCCACCGCCGCAGGTGTCCTCGGGGCACTTCTGCTCGCGGCGGTAGTGGGCCTTGGCCACTTCGCCGACCACTCGAGCGGCGCAGGTACGCAGGCCCGCGCGGCCGCGATTCACGTCGCGCCGGTGCAGGCCAACCTGACCGCCGCCACCAGCACCACCTCGAGCAGCAGCTCCTCGTCCAGCACGCCGAGCTACGTGGACGACAGTTCCTCGTACACCAGCACCTACGGTAGCGACGGGTCGACCACACCGGCCTCGAGTGATGGCAGCTCGATCTACGGCGACGGCACCAGCACGATTTACGGTGACGGCTCCAGCAGTATCTACGGGGATGGCACCAGCAGCATTTACGGTGACGGCTCGAGCGATATCTACGGCGACGGCGGCAACATCTACGGGGACAGCAGCCCCACCACCAGCTACATCTACGGCGACTGACGCCGGAGCGCCTGGGTCAGCGGTCAGCGGGCCTTGCGCAGCTCGGTAGCGGCCGTGTGGGCCTCTTCCAGCGCGGCCGTCATCATGTCCGCGGCCTGACCGGCGGCATTGAGGGCCTCCATCACCTCGGTGACCGACAGGTCCGGGTCAGCCCCTGATCCGTGCCGCACCTGACCGTCCTCCTGGGCGGCGACCAGGAACCGGGCCAGCTGCTCGCACAGCTGAGGCAGCCCTTGGCCCATGAGGCCCAGGCTGGCGATGATGTCGCGAACCTCGTCGGGGCTGCCGAGCTCGCCACCACCGTAGGTCAGGTGGTTGAGCGCGCGAATGGCTTCGGCAACCTGACTGGCGATCTCGCGCGGCGTCATCGTGCTGGCCAGCTCGGTCACTGGCCTGCTCCCACCGAACGCGGGGCCGGAACCTGTTCGCGCATCTGTCTCCTCGGGGGTACGCGGACGGGGGGCCCGCGCGGTCCGTACTGGCTGGAAATCAAAAATCGCTCACCAGTACGATACGTGACGATCGGGGCCGGGCAACGCCCGGTTGTGCGGGCGACTTCCTTGGCGCCGCATACTTACGCTACCCGCGTTGCGGCCCAGATCAACATGTCCCGGCTCAACCGCGCCCGGTGGCACCAGCGGAAACCACCCGCCCACCGCCTCATCAGCCCGCCAGGTACCACCCAGCCGGGGTCTCTGGCCAAGGTGGCCGGGGCGACGCCGAGGACATCAGCCGCGCCGTGCGGGCCGCACGGCGCGTTCGAGGAAGGGCCGTGAGGCCGGATGACCCCGTCCGCCATCTTCTTCACCACGGCCAGTGCTGCGTGGCCTGTTCCCGGTCCGGGGCGGGGATTGGCCGGCGGCCGGTCCCTGTCACGCGTCCGGGCCCGCCTCGGCGGCCCGCCGGGCGGCCGCGGCCCGCTGGGCCAGGCCGTCCACGTAGAGATCGACCAGCATCTCGAACTGGACGTCGTTGTCCCACTGGGCGAAGTGCGGGGCGGACGCGACGATGTTCGGGAACTGGTCCACCGGCAGCGAGGACAGGTAGCCGCTGACCGCGCTGGGTGAGGGTGCGCCCGGGTGGTCCTCCGCCTTCGACACGGGCTCGGCCATCTCGTCCATGGTGAAGCCGTTGACCAGGGCGAACAGCAGGAGATAGCCGGACACGGCCAGGTCGTCCGGCACTCCGCCGGCCCGCAGGACGCCCACCACCCGTTCGGTGTAGCGCAGCGCGTGCGGCCCCATGGGGATCCGGCCCATCGAGATGGCCACCAGGTCCCGGTGCCGCAGGATCGTGGCCCGCTGGCTCAGCGCGATCTGCTTGAGCTGCTCCTTCCAGCGGTCACCCTGCGGGGGTGGCACGTCCATCTCGCCGATGATCTGGTCGAACACCAGGTCCAGCAGGCCGTCCTTGTTGCCGACGTGCCAGTAGAGCGAGGCGGGACCGGTGTTCAGCGCGTCCGCCACCCGCCGCATGCTCAGCCCCTCGAGGCCTTCACTGTCGAGGATCTTGATCGCGGCATCGGTGATCGCCTCGGCGGTGATCGGATCCCGGCGGGCCCGGCTGGACCGTCGCGGGGACCGCTGCCAGGGCGGCTCTGGAACTTCGCTCGTCACACGAACAGCGTACTACCAACGAACGCGCTAGACACGAACGCGTGACCATGCTAGAACGGTGTTCGACGAACGATGTTCCAAGAACGACGTTCTATTAAAGATCGACGTTCTACGAGGGAGTTGTCATGCAGACTCGAGCGCCGGCCCAGGCTGCGGGAGCGGTGGCCACCGGGGGCTACCCGCGCCGCTGGTTCGCCGCGGCCGCGATGATGGCCGCGGTACTGATGGACATGATCGACGTGACGATCGTCAACGTGGCCCTGCCCACCATCCGGCACGATCTGGGCGCCAGCGCGACCCAGCTCGAGTGGGTGGTGTCCGCGTACATGCTGGCCTTCGCGGCGGTGCTGATCACCGCGGGCAGCCTGGGTGACCTGTTCGGCCGCAAGCGGCTGTTCCTGGCCGGGATCGCGGTCTTCGGGCTGGCCAGCCTGGGTGCGGGCCTGTCCGGGACCGCCGCCGAGCTGATCGCGGCCCGGGTGGTTCAGGGCGCGGCCGCCGCAGTGATGACCCCGCAACTGCTGGCCACGTTCCGGACCATGTTCGCCGGGCGCGAGCGGGGTCAGGCCTTCGGTATCTACGGGGCGGTACTGGGGCTCGCCTCGGCCGTGGGCCTGATCCTGGGCGGGCTTCTGACCAGCGCCAACCTGTTCGGCTGGGGCTGGCGCTCGGTGTTCTTCGTCAACATCCCAATCGCGCTGGCCGCCCTGGCCGGATCGTTCCGGGCCATGCCGGAGACCCGGGAGCGCTCGGGCGGCCGGATCGACGTCAGTGGAGCGGTCCTGCTCACCGCGGCTCTGGTTGCGATCACGTATCCCTTGCTGGAAGGTCGCAGCTTGGGCTGGCCGGCCTGGTCCTGGGCCCTGCTGGCGGCGGGCGTGGCCGCCCTGGTCGGGCTGGGCCTGATCGAGGCGCGGCGCCAGCACCACCGGGTCGCGCCGTTGCTGCGCACCAAGCTGTTCCGGGTCCCGGCCTTCACCACCGGCCTGATCGTCCAGCTCGCGTTCGCGGCCGGCATCCAGGGATTCTTTCTGATCTTCACGCTGTGGGTGCAGGCCGGCCAGCACTACTCGCCGCTGCGGGCCGGGCTGACCGCGGTCGCGTTCAGCGTCGGCAGCTTCGTGCTGGCCCCGCAGGCGGTGCCGCTGGCCGAGCGGTTCGGCCGGTGGGTGCTGGCGCTGGGCGGCCTGCTGTTCGCGACCGGCATCGTCGGGGTCGACATCGGCGCCCACCACGTGGGCACCGGCACCAACCCGTGGCCGCTGGTGCCCGGCCTGGTGGTGGCGGGCATGGGCCTGTCCCTGCTGGTCATCCCGCTGGTCAACGTGGTTCTGGCCGCGGTCCCGGCCGAGGCCGCAGGCGGGGCGTCCGGCCTGTTCAGTACGGCCCAGCAGCTCGGCGGGGCGATCGGGGTCGCGGTGGCCGGGACGATCTTCTTCGGCGACCTGGGCCGGGGCTCGTTCCAGGCCGCGTTCGAGCACACCGCTCCCTACGCGGCCGGGGCCCTGCTGATCTGCGCGATCTTCTCGCTCACCCTGCCCCGGACGGCGGTCGCCGACGAGGGTGCGTGAGCCGAGTCGGCCCGGCGGGCCCCGTGGCGTCCTACGCCGCGGGGCCCGTGGCCTTGTCCACGCTCAGGCGGACGACGACGCGGACCGCACCCGGGCGATCGGGGTCCGGGTCCCGGCCGTCGTACTTCCACGACAGCTGGGTGTCGAAGCTCCGGCCGACGTCGGGAGTCATCGACACCCGGCCCCGCAGCTCGACGTAGTTCTCCGGGTCGGCCGAGTCGATCACCGACACGCTGACCCGGGGGTCGCGCAGCATGTTGCGGTGTTTCCGGCGCCCTTCCACGGTGGAGAACAGCACGTCGCCGCCCTCATAGCCGACCCACATGACCGAGGTCTGCGGGCCGCCGTCCGGGTTGACCGTGGCCAGCACCGCGTAGTTCCGGCCGTCGACCAGCGCCCGGGCCGTCTCGCTGAGCTCGAAT
>DASXJM010000578.1:0-2575 GCA_036497405.1 Streptosporangiaceae bacterium
GGAGAGCTCCTGATCCGCTGCTAGGCCGCGGAAAAGTTTTTTCCGGGCCGATGTCGAGAACCGGCGATCGGCGCCGTCCCTGGGGTGAGCGCGGCCACCAGGCCGGGCCGGAACCGGAGGGGAGCACGTGATGGAACAGCACACCATCGACGACGAACTGGCCCAGCCCGGCGCGCAGGGCCTGCTCACCAGCTCGCAACTGGCCCACGTGGCCTACCTCGGGCTGGACGGGACGCCCCGGGTGATCCCGATCGGCTTCTTCTGGACCGGTGATCAGGTCGTGGTGTGCACGGCCGCCACCGCCCCCAAGGTCGCGGTCGACGGCGTGCCCGCCGAGTACCTGGCCGGGGCCGGCAAGTCCTTCGACGACGAGGCCCGGGCCGCGTTCGAGCAGACCTGCCGGCAGATGTACGACCAGATGGCGCGGATCGCGATCACGCCGTCCTGGGCACGCTACTACCACTACAGCACCGGCCGGGCCCCGCAATTCCTGGTCGACCTGGCCGCCAAGAACCTGACCTGACTGTGACCGAAGGAGAACTCTGATGGCCAAGTACCTGCTGCTCAAGCACTACCGCGGTGGACCAGCTCCGTTCGTGGACTTCGGCACGATGGATCAGTGGACCCCGGCCGAAGTTGACGCCCACATCCAGTACATGCGCGACTTCGCGACCAAGCTGGAAGGCACCGGGGAGTTCGTGGGCGAACAGGCACTGTCCCCGGAGGGAACGTTCGTCCGCTACGACGGCGAAGGCCGGCCGCCGGTCACCGACGGCCCGTTCGCCGAGACCAAGGACCTCATCGCGGGCTGGATGATGATTGACGTGGACACCTACCAGCGCGCCCTCGAGCTGGCCGGCGAGCTGTCGGCCGCACCCGGCCCGGGCGGCGAGCCGATCTACGAATGGCTCGAAGTGCGCCCGTTCCTGGCCGACCCGCCCACCGTCACCGAGTGAACGAACTCCTGCTGCGGGAGCTGATTCCCGCGGTCACCGGGGTCCTCGTCCGCCGCGGAGCCGACTTCGCGACGGCCGAGGACGCCGTGCAGGAAGCCCTGGTCCGGGCGCTGGCCACCTGGCCGCAGGACCCCCCGGCCGACCCGAAGGGCTGGCTGATCACGGCGGCCTGGCGCAAGTTCCTGGACGCGGCCCGCACCGAGAGCGCCCGCCAGGCCCGCGAGACCCAGGCCGCGGCCGAACCACCGCCGGGCCCGGCGTCCCCGGGCCCGGCCGACCTGCCGGGCACAACCGACGACACCCTGCGGCTCTACTTTCTGTGCGCCCACCCGTCGCTCAGCCCGGCCTCGGCGGTGGCGCTGACCTTGCGGGCGGTGGGCGGCCTGACCACCCGGCAGATCGCCGAGGCCTATTTGGTCCCCGAGGCCACCATGGCCCAGCGCATCAGCCGGGCCAAGCGCACCGTGTCCGGGGTCCGCTTCGACGAGCCCGGTGACCTGGCCACCGTGCTGCACGTGCTGTACCTGGTGTTCAACGAGGGCTACAGCGGCGAGGTCGACCTGGCCGACGAGGCGATCCGGCTGACCCGGCAGGTGACCGCGATGACCGCCGACGAGGAAGCGTCCGGCCTGCTCGCGCTGATGCTGCTGCACCACGCCCGCCGCGCGGCCCGGATGACCGCGGCGGGCGACCTGGTGCCGCTGGGGGAGCAGGACCGGTCCCGCTGGGACACCCGGCTGATCGCTGAGGGCGTGGCGATCCTGCAGGCGGCGCTGGCCCGCGACCGGATCGGTGAGTACCAGGCCCAGGCCGCGATCGCCGCCCTGCACGCCGACGCCCCGGCCGCCAGCGAGACCGACTGGGTGCAGATCGTCGAGTGGTACGACGAGCTGGCCAGGCTCACCGACAATCCGGTCGTCCGGCTGAACCGGGCCGTCGCGGTCGGGGAGGCGGACGGGGCCCAGGCCGGCCTGGCCGCCCTGGAGCAGGTCGCCCCGGGCCTGCCCCGGCGGACCGCGGTCGAGGCCCACCTGCGGGAGCGGGCCGGGGACCTGGCCCTCGCGGCCCGGCTGTACGCCGACGCGGCCCGCGCGGCCACCAACCGGGCCGAGCGCGATCACCTCTTCCGTCAGGCCGCGCGGGTGGGGATGTCCTCCACGCGGTAGTAGACCGGCAGGCCGCGCTGCTCGGCGATGGCGACGTCCTGATCCGCGCCCGTGGATTCGCCGGGCAGCCGCAGCACGGCATCGCAGTGGGCCAGCAGCCGCTCGGCGGTCGGGTACATGACCTGCTCGGCCAGCGGGTCGAAGACGGTGGCGTCGGCCGAGCGCAGCACGGGCAGCGCCACCCATTCGCCGATCATCGGGATGTGCCCGGCCGCGAACACCGGCCAGGCCGCCGACTCGAGGCGGGCCAGGTTGGCGGCCATCTGGCCGGGATCGTCGCCGGTGCCGGAGCGGTACGGCCCGGCGATGAGGATGAGCAGGGGACGGTCGGTCACCGTAGTGTCGGTCATGGCGGTAGAATACACGCATAAACGTGCAGCAACGTGAAGGAGTGTGCATGCTGGCGGCGGAGCGGCGCGACTACCTGCTGACCCGGCTGCGGGCCGAGGGCAG
>DASXJM010000579.1:0-15260 GCA_036497405.1 Streptosporangiaceae bacterium
CCGGTCCCGCGGTTTCGATCGGAACCCGCTCGAGCGCGACAGTGCCCAGCAGCTCGGTGAGCCGAACGTTCTCGACCGTTCCGTCGGCCTTGCACCACGCGACGTTCTGGCCCTTCTTGAGCTCGCCGTTGTGGATCCGGCACAGCGCGAGGCGGCCGAGGTAGGGCGAGGCGTCGAGGTTGGTGACGTGCGCCTGCAGCGACGCCTTCTAGTCGTACTGCGGAGCAGGGATCGTCTCCCGGATCACCGTGAACAACGGCTCGAGATCAGGACTGTCCGGACTCGTGCCGTCGGCCGGGCGGGTCAGAGACGCCTGGCCGGTCTTCGCCTGGCAGTAGACGATCGGGAACTCGATCTGGTGCTCGTCGGCCTCGAGGTCGAGGAACAGCTCGTAGGTCTCGTCGACGACCTCGGCGATCCGCGCGTCGGAGCGGTCGACCTTGTTGATGATCAAGATGACCGGCAAGTTGGCGGCGAGCGCCTTGCGCAGCACGAATCGGGTCTGCGGAAGCGGGCCTTCGCTTGCGTCAACGAGGAGCGCCACACCGTCGACCATCGACAGGGCTCGCTCGACCTCGCCGCCGAAGTCGGCGTGTCCGGGGGTGTCGACGATGTTGATCGTCATGTCCCCGTGGCGGACCGCGGTGTTCTTCGCGAGGATCGTGATGCCCTTCTCGCGCTCGAGGTCCCCCGAGTCCAGGACGCGATCGACGAGCAGTTCGTTGGCGCGGAACGCTCCGGTCTGCCGGAGCATCGCGTCGACGAGCGTGGTCTTGCCGTGGTCGACGTGGGCGACGATCGCGACGTTCCGGATCCCGTCGCGGGTGGCCTCGCCGGCCTGGTGGACGGCCTGAGGCGCCTGGGTAGGGCTGATGGGCATGCGGAAAACTCGCTCAATCTGGGATGCGGAGAGGCCGCGGGATCAGCGGCCCGGTCAGTCTATGCGGCCCTGGTAAGACGGGGCGTCGAGTGCTATAACACCGTGTCCTAAAGGGTAATTCCGATGCCTTAGACCCTCCCTAAGGCATCCCTGGCCTGGACCGGGGGGCCTAAGGCCATGGTCGGCCCCCTAGATAAGGCATTCGCCCGATGTGCACCCCGGGGCCTTACCGCGAACCTGAATGTACGGGCGATCAGATGGTCGCCCTCGCGGGAGGAGTAACCATGCATCCGGACATGATTCGTGTGATGGCCGATCAGCGTATTGGGGACTGGCGAGCCGAAGCGCGAGCCGGGTTCACGGCCAAGCTGGCGCGCAAGGCACGGCGGGCGCGGCGCAATCGCCGTGACACCGACCCGCTGGCCGGCGTCCGCGTCCCCGACTACATCGACGGCACGTTCCACGACGGGGAGCGGACCAGCCAGGACCAGCCAGCGCACACGGTCCGTTGACCAATCCATCAGATCGCGCCGCCGTCCCGGACCCTTCCCGGGGCGGCGGCGCCTCATCATCACGGCCGGTTCCGCCCCAGGTGCCGCCCTATTGGCCGGAGCCACTCCGCGGGGGCGGGCGGCTCCGGCTGGCGGCGGTTAACCCTTCGGAATTGTCCGGGCCGGGTGGCATCCTTGACGCCATGAGCCCGCGGACGATCTCGGCCCCGTTGGTGGGGCGGTCAGAGGAGATCGCCACGCTCCGGTCCGCGCTGGCCGGAGCGCGGGACGGCACGCCCGCTACCGTGCTCATCGGGGGTGAGGCCGGGGTGGGCAAGTCCCGGCTGACCGGCGAGTTCACCGCCACCGAGCAGGCCGCGGGCGTCCGGGTGCTGACCGGCGGCTGCCTGGAGCTCGGCGCCGACGGGCTGCCGTTCGCACCGTTCACCGCGGTGCTCAGGGACCTGGTCCGGGAGTTCGGCGTGGACGGGCTGTCCGAGCTGCTGCCCGGCCGGGGGGCCCGGGAACTGGCCCGGCTCCTGCCGGAGCTGGGCGAACCGGTCACCTCGGCCGATGCCGGTGAGGCGCGGGCCCGGCTGTTCGAGCAGATACTGGTCCTGCTGGAGCGGCTGGCCGAAGCGTCCCCGGTCGTGCTGACCATCGAGGACGCGCACTGGGCCGACTCGTCCAGCCGGGACCTGCTGGCGTTCCTCATCCGCAACCAGCGGGCCCTGGACGCCGTGCTGATCATCGTCACCTACCGGTCCGACGAGCTGCACCGGACCCACCCGCTGCGGCCGCTGCTGGCTGAGCTGGACCGGATCGACTGGGTCCAGCGGATGGACCTGCCCCGGCTGTCCCGGCGCGAGGCCAGCGAGCTGGCCACCCAGATCACCGGCCAGGTGCCCGACGCGGCCTGGGCCGACCGGCTGTACCGGCGGACCGAGGGCAACCCGCTGTTCCTGGAGACCCTGCTGGCCACCCCGGGCAGCGGCGCGGGCCCGGACCGGGGCGGGCTGACCGACACCCCCGGCGACCTGCCCGACTCCCTGCGCGACCTGCTGCTGATCGGGGTACGGCGGCTACCGGAGGAGTCCCAGGAGGTGTTGCGGATCGCCAGCGCGGGCGGCGACCGGGTCGGGCACGCCCTGCTGGCCGCGGTGAGCGGCCTGGGCCCGGACCGGCTGAGCCAGGTCCTGCGCCCGGCAGTCGTCGCCAACACGCTGGTCACCGAGGCCGACGACTACGTGTTCCGGCACGCGCTGATCCGCGAGGCCGTGCACGACGACCTGCTGCCCGGCGAGCACGGCCGCCTGCACGCGCGGTTCGCCGAGGCCATCGACGGCAACCGCAGCCTGGTGCCACCGCACCGGGCCCACATCGAGATGGCCCACCACTGGTATTCGGCGCACGACGTGACCTGGGCGCTGAACAGTGCCTGGCAGGCCGCGGCCGAGGCGTCCAAGTCGGTGGCCCACGCCGAGCGGCTGGCCCTGCTGGCCCGGGTGCTGGAGCTGTGGGACCAGGTGCCCGACGCCGCCACCCGGATCGGCGCCGACCACGCCCGGGTGCTGGAGGAGGCGGTGGAGGCGGCCAGCGACGCCGGGGACGCCGCCCGCGGGCTTTCGTTCGCCAGCGCGGCCCTGAAGGAACTGGATCCCGGCACCGAGCCGGTCCGGGTCGCCCTGCTGCTGAACCGCCGGTTCGGCTTCAGGCACCAGCTCGGCCACGAGACCAACGAGGACCTGGAAGAAGCACTGGGGCTGGTGCCGGCCGGGGTGGCCGACACGGCGCGGGTGCAGATCCTGATCGCCTGCGGCAAGCACGGCGGCCGCCACACCGTCCGCGACCGCACCTCGGCCGAAGAGGCGCTGGCCCTGGCCCGGCAGATCGGCGACCCGGGCCACGAGGCCAGCGCGCTGCAGTCGCTGGGCATCCTGGCCACCGGCCGCAGCGGCATGGCCGAGGTCGGCAGCGAGCCACTGAACATGGTGACCGAGGCCCGGTCCCTGGCCACCGCGGCCAAGGCCTTCCGCACCCTGCTGGCCATCGCCACCAACGAGTCGCACCTGCTGGAAGGGGCCGGCGAGCACGAGGCCGCGGCCAAGGTGGCCCGCCAGGGCGCGGCCACCGCGGACGAGTACGGCCTGGCCCGGACCACGGGCACGTTCCTGGCCATCAACCACGCCGAGCCGCTGATCTCGCTGGGCCGCTGGGACGAGGCCATGGAGGTCATCGAGCACGCCCGCGAGCTGGTCCCGCCGCCCATGCACCAGGCCTCGCTGAGCGTCCTGGCCGGCCTGATCGCCGCCGCCCGCGGCGACGCCGAGGCGGCCGGCCGGTGGTCGGACGTGGCCCGCGCGACGTTCCGCACCGCCCGCTACAAGGACCAGCACCACCTCCCCCACGACCAGCTCGAGATCGAGACCCGGGTGGCCGCCGGTGACCTGCCCGGCGCCGTGGCCAACGCGACCGCGGCGCTCGACCAGCACGACGTGCTCGGCAGCGTGACCCGGTACGGCTGGCAGGTGCTGACCACCGCGGCCCGGGCCGCGGTGCTGGCCCTGGGATCCGCCGACGCCACCGTGCGCAGCGACGCCGCCGACCTGCTGGGCCGGCTGCGCGGCATCGCCGGTCAGCTCGAGGTGCACGGCCGGGTGCAGGAGGGGTATCGCCGCACATTCGCGGCCCTGGAGTTGCAGGCCAGCTTCGAGCTGACCGCCGCGACCGGGCCCGACGGAGGTCACGGCCGGCCGGACCTGCTCGCCCTGCGCGAAGCCTGGGACAAGGCGGCCACGGCCTGGGAGTCGGTCCGGCAGCCGTATCACCAGGCCCGGGCGCTGCTGGCCGCGGCCACGGCCGCCCTGGCCACCGGAGACCGTGAGGGTGCCGCCCTGCGCCTGCGCCGGGCCGCCACCCTGGCCGACCCGCTGCGGGCCACGCCGCTGAGTGCGGAGATCAACCGGGTGTTCCACCGGGCTCGGCCGGGTGGGGTACTGGGAAACTCCTCGGGTGGGACGTCTGGGGCTGGGTCCGCGTCCGGTGCGGCCGGGTCGGGCGGGACGGCCGGCCCCGGGATCGGCGGAGCGGAAGGGTCCAGTCCGTTGGGGCTGACCGTGCGGGAGCTGGAGGTGCTCCAACTGGTGGCGGCCGGTCGCAGCAACCGCGAGATCGCCGCCGAGTTGTTCATCTCGGCCAAGACGGCCAGCGTGCACGTGTCCAACATCCTGGGCAAGCTCGGCGTGGCCAGCCGCGGGGAAGCTGCTGCTACCGCCTACCGGGAAGGCCTGGCCGACCCGCGTCCGGAGCCCCAGGCCACCTCGGCCTGACTGGGTGGGGTCAGGGGTGGGGGTAGAGGCCGCGGACGCGGGTGATGGTGACGCGGAAGACGTCAGCCGTTGCCGCTGCCGTTGTCGACGGACTGGATCTCGTTGGCGGTGATCTGGTGGGCCGGCCAGACCGTGGGGTCGAGGTTATTGCCGCCGGGCACCGGCTGGCAGTTCGCGGGGGGCGGGCCGCCGGCCACCGGGGCCCAGCAGGCCCGCCAGGTCATGCGGGCGGTGATCTGCCAGGTGTCCGGCGACTGGAACACCATGCCGCAGTCGATCGGCGTGCCGATGCCGGCACTGGCCATCATCTGGGCGTTGTTGATGTCGGTCGAGCCGAGGTAGCCGCAGGCACCGGTGGACAGCTTGTACTGCTTGCCACCGGTGGCGCCGAGTTGCAGCTTGGAAGGTTCCACCCAGACGGTGGCGGCCACTCCGTCCAGCGTGGCGGTCGTGGTCGCGTACGGCATGGGCCCCGGGTGGTTGCCGTCGTTCAGGGCGACCTTCACGTAGACCGGCAGGTTGATGTAGGTGGTCCGCCCGTCCGGGTTCACCGTCATGCCGTTCGGGGCCGGCACGTTCAGCTCGGCCAGAGCGATCTGGGCTAGCGTCCGGGCGGGTAGGCGGACGCCGGGCGGCGTCTGGCCCACGGGCTCCCAGGCGTAGAGCGGTAGCCGGAGGCATTCCGCCCGTCCGGCCGGGGTGGCGGCCGGGTTGACCGGCAGCATGTACCAGGTGCCGTCGGGTCCGGGCGGATTCGGGGGGAGAAAGCCCTTGGCCTGCTTGACCGAGGCCGGGATCCCGAGGATCTGCAGCGGCGTGCCCTTGCCGTACTCGTCGACGATCTGCTGGCTGCCGGACTGCGTGTTGCCGATCGGTTCCCACAGGCACGGCGGCGGGGCGATGTCGACGACAGTGTTGTAGTGACCGTCGGTCCTGACGTCGCCGGTGACGGTGACCATCTTCATCAGCTGGGCGGTACAGCTGTCACCGGTGGAGCAGCCCACGCTGGAGGTGCCGTTGCCGGCGCTGGCCGGGGTGGCGGTCAGGAGTGGGGCAGCCAGGGCGGCCGCGCTCATCATGGTCGCGGCGATGGCGGTGATGCGACGTCTCACGGCTTGCACTCCTTGGCCCGCGGGTAATAGATCGGCGGCAGATCCGCGATGACCTGCCAGGACCCGGCCGAGTTCTTGGCCAGCTGGTCGGTGAATCGGTAGTAGTGCTGGTCGGCCGGGACGGTGCTGGGGATGACCTTCCCGGTCTTCTGGTCGGTGTTGTCCGACTGGGCGTTGTCGAAGCAGGCCGACACGTCGAGGTCGCCGGCCACGGTCGGATCGGCCACCACCTGCATGTCGAAGAACCGGATGGTGCCGGTGAACGACTCACCGGCGATGCCGGGCTGGGTCATGGCCTGCTGTACTTCGGTCTGCATGTTCTGGTTGACGAAGGACGTCCAGGCCTGGTCCGAGCCCCCGGTGTACTCGGCGTAGAGATAAGCCAGCTCGTAGTTCTTGTCGGTGAGCACGGCCTGAGCCTGGCTGGGATCAGCGGGTTTCCACGTGGTCATGTCGATGTGGACGTTCTTGCCAAAGGGGGGCATGGTCACCCCACCCGCGGCGGCCGATGGGGCCGCGGCGGCCCCGGCCATCGTCCCGCCCGGATGGAACGTGGCCGGCTTGGTCCCGCCCCCGCTGGCGCAGGCGGCCACTCCGAACAGGGCCGCGCCGGCCAGCGTCACCCCAGCCAACCGTTTGTGCATCGTCTCTCCCATGAATGTCCCCTCCGTCAGGCCGCCGAGGTCCGCCAGGACGGCAGCAGCTCGTCGATGAGGGCCTCGGTCTCCGGGGCCAGCCGGGGCATGACCTCGTCCAGCTCGGCCCGGGCCGAGACCTCGCCGACGACCCCGCGCAGGATGTGTTCCTGGCCGGTCGCGGACGCGCCCAGCAACAACCCACGCCACAACATCTCGTCGTTGAAGGCCAGCCGGAGTCCGGTCCGGGCCGCCGCCATCGCTCCTTCGGCGTCCCCGGCCATCAACCGGAGGGCCGACAGCCGGTGCGCGGCGTCGGCGACCAGCGCGGTGACCTCGTACTCGAAGCTGTCGGTGCCCAGCCAGGGGTACCGGCTGGGGTCCCGGCCGTCGAGAACCTGCCCGCGGACCAGGGCCAGCGCCCGGTCCAGGGTCGCCGCCTCCTCCTCGGTCTTCCCGGCCTCGGCCGCCTGGGCGGCCTGGGCCACCAGGGACCGGAGGACCAGCCAGTCGACCCGGACCCCGGACCCGAGCCGCAGCCGCCCGCCCGCGTCGGCCGACAGGTTCGGGCGGCCCATCTCGTCGGTGCCGAGCCAGGCCTCGACCCGGGACAAGGTCGCGTCCCGGACATCGTCGGTGACCCCGCGCGGCCACAACGCACCGGTGAGCACGTTGGGGTGCACCCCACTGGGGTGCGCGGCCAGGTAGACGACCAGCTCGGTGGCCAGCGCCTGACGCTCGGGGTCGGCCGGGCCCGGGGCCTCGATCGTGACCGGTCCGAGCAGCCCGATCTCCACCGGCATCCGGCTGTCCGGCACGAGCTGCTCGGCGGGCGCTCCGCCGTCCCCCAGGCCGGCCAGTGGGACACCGGCCGTGGAGGTGGCCGACCGGAACAGGTCAGCCACGGCCGCGTACTGCTCGGCGGGTAGTAGCTGCGCGGCCAGGTCGAACCCGAGCACGTCGGCTTCCAACCGTCCCTCGGCGGTGATGTTCCAGGTCCAGGTGGCGCCGCGGGTCTCCCCGGCGACCACGAAACCGAGCGCGGTCCGCTGCCGGTTGCGGGCCAGGGCCAGCAGCCGCTCGCGCTGGGTCGGGGTCGGGGTGACCGCGGTGATCAGGTAGTGCGGCGCCCAGGTCGAAGGGTCACCGGAGCGCGACCGGCCGGTGAGGACGCCGTCGTCGCCGGTCTCGGCCAGGGCCTGGTCGAGCTGGGTGGCCCGGGCCTCCAGGTCCGGCAGCGCCTCGTCGACCGTCTCCACCGCGACGACCCGGTCGGGGGCGATCAGGGCCAGTTCCGGCCCGAACCCGACCAGCGTCACCCGCATCTGATCCGACCATCGGTTGGTGACCAGCTCCACGGCCAGCGCGGCCATGGCCGCCTGGACCTGCCGGTGCGGGCCGGTGACCGCGATCAGACCGTGGGCGACCTCCAGGTCGACCAGGATCCGCCCGGTCTCGTTGGTCCCGATCGACACCAGGCCGGGGTAGGGGGCGAGCCCGGCCGCCGAGCCGTCCAGGCCGAGCCGCCCGATGGTCTCCACCGGCAGCCGCCAGACCGCTCCCCCGTCGGCGGCCACCCAGGGCTCCGGCGGGTTCGGGTCGGCCGGGGCCACCCACAGGTCCAGGTTGTCGCTCCCGATGTGGGCGGCGAACACGGTCGGCAGCGGCCGCTCTTGGACCGCCATGGCCTGGGCGAGCTGGCGCAGGCCGACGTCGAGCAGCCGGACCGAGGCGTCGTCGGCCCCGACTCGCAGCGCGCTCTCGGCCGCAGCCGCGTCCGCGTCCGGCACCGGCAGCCGCTGGCCGAAGGCCCGCCGCCAGAGCTGTTCACGCCGCCGCCGGCCCAGCGCGGCCAGGACTCCGGCGGCCAGCAGCGACGCGGCCGACAGTTCGTAGGGCCACTGCGGGGAACCCGGCGTGGCCGGCGCGGGGGCGGCGGTGACCCCGACCCCCGGCTGCGGCGATGAGACCGGGCCGGTGACGTCCGACCCGCCCGATCCACCCGGACCGCCGGAGCCGGTCCCGCCCGCGGGCAGGGTCGCGGTGGACGCCGTCCCGGCGCTGACCGTCGCGCCCGCGCCCTCGCCGTGGTGGACGACCGGGCCGCTGGACGACCCGGTCCCCGTGGCCGTCTCGGCGGCGGCCTGGATACCGGGCCCGTAGGCGTCGGCCGGCATCCGCAGCACCCAGCCGGGCCGGATCAGGCTGGCGATGGTCAGCTTGGCCCCGTCCGGCTGGATCCGGTCCTTGTTCAGCTCGTAGATCTCCGCGTACCGGCGGCCGTCGCCGAGGTGGTTGTGCGCGATCTCCCACAGGCTCTCGTGGTAGCGGCCGTCCGGCGGCTTGACCACGTAGACCTTGTCCTGGTGCGGGGCTTGCGTGACCACCGGGCCGCTGACCTGCTGCGGCGGGGTGGCGGAGCCGGGCTGGCCGGTGGACCGGGCCCCTGACCGCGTCGCGGAGATGGAGTGCGCGGCCTTGGGTGGCCCGGCGTGGGCGAAGGCCGGCGAGAGCGCGGCCCCGGCGGTGAACAGCAGCAGGGCCGCGGTGACCAGACGGTGCGCCGCCGACTGGGTGGCTCCGGCCAGCGGGACCCGGGTGGGAACGCCCACGTTGCGGACGGCGGCGCGGATCTCGACGATCACGCACCAGACCAGCTGGAGCCAGGCCAGCCAGATGACGACCGACAGCACCCGCAGGATCGACGGGATGTCGAGCTGATGGGTGAACACCGACAGGCCGGGCGAAGCATGCGGCAGCGGCAGCCCGATCAGCGTGACCAGGGCGATCGGGACCCCCACGGTCAGCGCGGACAGGACCACGATCGCGAAGATTCCGGCCAGTACGTCGCCGGCCGTGCGGGTAGGCACCGGCACGGGCCGTCGGGTCCCGGGAATCGGGGGTGCCATCAGCACACTCCTTGTTGAACAGCGGTTCCGCATTCGGATGTCGCGCTCGCGTGGGCGGTCTCGGTAAACGAGCCCAGCAGCCCGCCGCCGATCACCGGCTGGGTGATCATCCGGACCGTGACCACCGCCTCCCCGGCATTGGCGCCGGGGCCGCAGGTGGTCATCGTGACGTTGTTGGCGTTCAGCCCGGCGGCGTACTGCTGGACGACCCGGGCCGCGTCGGGGCAGGCCTTGTTCCAGTCGATCGGGAACACGCCACCGATCGTCTGGCCCGACCGGACCGCGGCGGTGCTGACGTCGTCGGCGGCGGCCCGCGAGGCCTGACCGGCGATGTCCGCCGCCCGCTCACGCGCGTTCATCGCGTCGCCTCCGTCCACGATCAGCGCGGTCAGGAAGATCACGGCGACCGCGAAGACCACGGTGAAGACGGCCACGGACCCGGCGTCGCGGTCCGTGGCCCGCCGCCGGGTCACGGCGCGGCCCACCCGGGTCGTCAGCAGGGTCAGCAATTCGGCCCCCGGCACATGAAGGGATCGAGCGGGGCCACCGCCGCGGCCTTGACCGGCATCGCCGGGTTGAAGCCGAGCAGGGTGAACGGGGACATGTTCACGTTGCAGCGCACGGTCACGGTCACGTCGCTCTCCTGGGCGGCGACGCCAGTCGCGGCCGGGAAACCGCTCACCCCGACATTGGCTGAGCCCGGGTCGCACCAGCCGGAGTTGGTCAGGTCGGCGACGGCGGCCTGCTGGGCCAGCGAGACCGCGTCCCCCGAGGTCCGGGCAATCGAGGCGGCCCGGGCAGCGTCGCGGGCGGCACCGTCGATGGCCCCGTGCGACTCGACCCAGCGTCCCCCCGCCGCCACCAGCAGCAACAGCAGGACCAGGCCCGGCATGATGACGACCAGTTCGACCGACATGGAGCCCCGGTCCGGCCCGTGCTCGCGGCCGGGCCACCGCCAACTCCGTCGTCTGCCCGCTGGCCGGTTCATCCGCAGTTCCCGCCGTCGGCGGCGCCCCGGAAGCACTCCACCGGGCCGCCGGCCGTTTCGGTCACCTTCCACTTGACCCCGAACCAGTTGAACACCGAGTAGCCCAGCGGCCCGGTCACGGTCACGAACACCTGGTTGGCCGGGTCCCCGTGCGCGTCGGCCTGCAGGCTGCTGAGCAGCTTGGTGTTGAGATCGGTGTAGTAGTTACGGGATGCCTGCTCGGCCATCCCGTTCCAGTTACCGGTCCGGGCCGCGTACTCGCGGGCGATCTGGGCCCCGGCCTGAGCCGAGGCCAGCGCCGCCTGCCGGGCGTTGAACCACAGGGCGAACTGGATGATCAGCATGACCATGGCCAGGAACGCCGGGGCCAGCACGGCCAGTTCGACGACATTGCTGCCGCGATCGTCGACGTCCAGCCGCGATCGGCACCGTGTCCAGCATGACCGCAGCCGCGAGCGGCGCCGGGCCAGCTGGGCAGGCGCTCTGAGCGGAGGTCGGCGAGTCATGGCGGGATCCGGATGGTTACCCGTTGGTGCCGCTGATCTTGGTCTGCTCCTTGCCCACGAATGTCTGAATCACGACGAGCAGGGCCGCGGCAATACCCAGCACGATGGCGGTGATGATGGCGAGTTCGACGGCGGAGGCACCGGCGTCGCCGCGGTCCCGGGCCTGGTCCAGGCGGGTCCGGTGCACCCCGAGCAGGGCCGTCATGTACGGCAGGACACTGGTTCGGAAGTAAGACATGCGATCTCCTGATCTGCTGGTCAGCTGCTGTCGCCGCACAGCCGGTGTTGGTTGGTCAGGTCAGTTGGTTCCCAGCAGAACCCCCACGACTGGAAACACGAGGAAGATGAGGAAGCCGGCGACGAGCAACATCTGGGCCACGAGCATGGACTGCGAACGCTCGCCGGCCTGGCCCTCCAGGTCAGCCAGTTCCCGGCGGCGCAGGCTTACCGCGCGGGCGGTGAGGGATTCACGGACCTTGGCCCCGTCCTCGGCGACCAGGCTGAGGGCGGCGGCCAGGTCCCGCAGTTCGTCCAGCCGGATCTCCTCGCCGAGCGCGCCCAGGGCCTGCCAGGGGGTCTGGCCGGTGATCCGCGCGTTGGCCAGGGCATCCCGGATCCGCCACATCGACCAGCCGCCGCCGATCTCGCTGGCCGCCATCAGGGCCTCAGGGACGCCCCGGCCGCCGGCCAGGTTCATCCCGACCAGGTCGAGGAACGCTCCGACCGCGTGCCGGAAGTCCTTACGCCGCTGGGCGGCCTTCTGCTTGACCTCGACGTAGGGCAGGACCGCGAAGACCACGGCCAGGATCAGGCCCAGCCAGACCGGGATGACGAACGAAATGTGCAGGCCGGCCACGGTGAGCAGCACCAGCAGGATCGGGCCGAGGATGATGCCGAAGACCGCGAGCAGGACGGTGGTGGCCAGGAAGTTCTCGAATGACTTACCGGCCAGGGCCAGGTCGGCCCGCAGCGACGGGAATTCCCAGCCCTGCTCCTTGCAGAACGCGCTCAGTCCGACCCCGAGGCGACGGGTGAGCTCGCTCTCCTTCTCGCCCGGGAGGCGTCGGACGGTCAGCACGGCCGAGGGCCGGGCGTCGAACGCCGCCAGCTGCCGGGCCAGACTGGTCCGGCGCGGCATAAGGGCCACGATGAGCAGAAATAGTCCGCCGCCGACCACGGCCCCGGCGATGATGGCAACGGTCATGCGTCACCCCGGGGTCCGGCCGACACGGTTTCCTGCTGCCGCCAGGCCGCGACCGTCTGCGGCGCGCCGCCGGGCGCGGGCGACCCAGACTCGGTCAGCAGCCGTTCCGGGCTGTCGAAGTGAGCCAAGCGGCGGAGCCAGAAGAAGCCGGCCGCGTAGAAGCCGGCCACGACGACCAGGATGACCTGGCCAAAGGCGCTGTCGTAGATCTGGACGTAATGATGGTTGAAGATGGCCATGAGCAGCGCCACCGCCACCGCCACGAGCACGACAATCTGCACGCTGCGGCGGGTTGACCGGCGTTCGGCGTTGACCTTGCGCCGCACGTCCAACTCCTCCCGCACCGAACCGGAAAGACCGGTCAGCAGGTCACGCAGGCCAGGTCCGCGCAGCCGGGAGTTGATGATCAGGGCGGCGATGATCAGGTCGGCACCAGGATCGTCGATGTCGTCGGCGAACCGGCGCAGTGCGTCCGGCATCGGCATCCGGGTGTGCAGGCGGTCCACCAGCCGGGCCAGTGGCTCCCGCAGCGACGGGGCGGCGGCCCGCAGCGAGGACGGGATGGCCTGTTCCAGGCCGACGGCGCCGGCGATCGTGTCCCGGAGCGACTCGGTCCAGGCGGCCAGCCCTTCCAGGCGGTCCATGGCCCGCCGCTCGGACGCGGCCCCGCCCAGCGACCGCCAGCCCAGGGCCAGCAGCGCGATTCCGATCGCGGCCACCACCCAGCGGGTGGCGAGCAGGGTCACCGCGCCGAGGACCAGCGCGACGGCACCGCGGGTGCTGACCACGTCCCGCAGCGCCTGCTCGAGCTTGCTGGCGCGGGTGCTGGGCGGCTTGGGCTCGAGACCGCGGATGGCCACGATCAGCAGGAACAGGGCGCCCCCGACGACCGCGCCGGCCACGATGCCGAGCAGCGGATACAGGCCCGCGCCGCTCATGCCCAGCCCCGCACGGCCGGGTCGTAGCCGAACTGGCTCAGCTCAGACAGGCAGGACACGGGCGCGTGCGGAACCGCCTGGCCGTCCGGGCCGGGCGTGAACACCTCGCTGGACAGCACCCGGCCGTCCACCCCGGTGACCTCACGGACGCTGTTGACGAACCGGCGCAGTCGGCCGCCCCGGTTGTATTCGTTGCGCTTCTCGATGAAGACCACGAAGTCGATGGCCCCGGCGATCAGCATGTGCGTGGCCTCGACCGGCAGCCGCTCGGTGGCCTGGATCGCGTAGGTCGAGATGCGGTTGAACACCTCGAGCGAGGAGTTGGCGTGGATGGTCGACAGCGACCCGTCGTTGCCCTGGCTCATCGCGTTGAGCATGGTGACGATCTCGTCGCCCAGCACCTCACCCACGATGACCCGGCTCGGGTTCATGCGCAGGCTGCGGCGGACCAGTTCGGCCATGGTGATGGCGCCCAGGCCCTCCATGTTGGGCAGGCGCTCCTCGAACGCGACCACATTGGGGTGCAGTTCGGGAAAGAAGTCCAGGCCCAGCTCCAGGGCCCGTTCCACGGTGATGAGCCGTTCCTCGCCGGGGATCTGGTTGGCCAGCGCCCGCAGCAGCGTGGTCTTGCCGGCGTTGGTTGCCCCGGCGATCATGATGTTTTTCCTGGCCGCGACCGCCGCGGCCAGGAACGAGGCCACGTCCGGGCCGATCGTCCCGTTGCCGACCAGGTCGGCCAGGAACACCTTGCCCATCCGGGACCGCCGGATGGAGATGGCCGGCCGGAGGGTCACATCCATCACCGCGGACAACCGGGAACCGTCGGGCAGCCGCAGGTCCAGCTGCGGGTTGGCGGTGTCGAACGGCCGGCTGGACAGCCCCGAATAGGCGGCCAGGACCTGGATCAGCTCGACCAGTTCCTCGTCGCTCTCGGCCACCGGCTGGGCCAGGGCCTCGTGGCCGTCGGCGTAGCTGATGAACACCCGGTCGCAGCCGTTGATGTCGATGTTCTCGATCTGCTGGTCTTCCAGCAGCGGCTGGAGCCGGCCCACCCCGAACAGGGCGGCGTGGATGGCCTCGGCCAGTTCCTCTTCGTCCTGGGCGTCGAGCGGCGCCCGGCCCGCGGTGATCTCACCCCGGGCGTGGTCTTCGAGCACGTGGGAGATCAGGGCCCGGGCGTACTGCCGCTCGTCCTCGCCGGACATGGGCGGGACGCCGGTGGCCGCGTCCAGGCGACGCTGCTCGGCCAGCCGGTCGCCGACCTCGCCACGCAGCCGCTTGACGATGCTGTGGTCCATCCGCCGTCACCGCCCCGGCTGGCCGGGACTGGCCACGCGCGGCTCGTCCGGCCGCATCGGCCCCAGGCCGCCGTCCGAGGGAGGCGGGGCCGGGTAACCGCGGACGGCGGCGTGCCGGGCCGAGCGGGAGGCCGGTTCGGGTTCCCAGTTGGCCGGGGCCGGTCCCGGCCCGGCGTCCGGTTCGATGGTGGGCAGCCGGGACACCAGGTTCTCGGCGATGTCCCGGGCCGTGCGGATCAGCAGCGACTTGTCGAGCTTGCCGCCCCACTCGCCGCGCAGCAGGTCGGCGCCCTTGCTGTCGTCGGCCAGGCCGCCGGCCACCCGGGCCGGGGCCGAGGTCTGGCTGAGGGCCTCGCCGATCTCGGCGATCGAGGTCCGGAAGTGCTTGTAGTCGGCGACGACCACCACGTCGGCCAGCAGGCCGGGGCGGCTCCGTTTGGCCAGGCCGGCCCCGATGGCCGCGGCCCGGTCGCGCAGCCGGATCACCTCGCCCAGGCTGGCCCGGGTGACCAGGACGACCAGGGACGCCTCGGCCAGCAGGTCATAGAGCGGGCCGTCCACGCCCAGGCGGCCACAGTCGGCAATCACGTCGGCCTCGGTGTTGGCGGCCAGCACCCGGCCGACCGGGCCCCACAACAGATTCAGCCCGGCGCCCTGGTCGGCGTTGGTCACCCCGGCCAGCACGTCCAGGCCGCCGTTCAGCTTCTGCACGTGCTCCCAGATCTGCCGGGGCTGCAGGCCGCGGCGGGCGGCCACGGCCAGGCTGAGCAGGCCGCGGCGCGGGTCCAGGCGGCCGCCGTCGGCGGCCGGGAGCCGGTAGACCAGATCACCGCCGGCCGGGTCGCACTCGGCCAGCAGCACCGGGCGGGGCCAGACCGCGGCCAGGGCCAGCGCGGTGGTGGTGACCCCGGGCGCGCCCTTGTCGGCGGCAACAGCGATCAGCGCCATGCTCAGCCCGCCGAACCGGTGG
>DASXJM010000580.1:0-6671 GCA_036497405.1 Streptosporangiaceae bacterium
CCGAACCGGGTCCCGTCGTCGCGCAGCGGCCGCACCCGGTCCGACCCCTCCGGCCGGACCGGGTCGACGACCGGGCCCGGCTGGTCGGGCCGCCAGTCGATGGCCACCTCGGTCAGCGGCACCGGCCGGGCCGGCTGCCAGCGGGGCCGGGCCATCAGCCGGGTGCCCGCCACCCGGCCGTCCGCCGGGTACAGGTGATCCAGGGCCTGGGTCAGCTGGTGGCGGTGCTGGTTCAGGTAGTCGCGCTCGTCGCGCCAGCGCTGCTGGCTGCGCTCGATGTCGCCCCCGGCAAGGCGCGCGGCGGCCGGCTGGTCGGTCATACGGTTGGCGCCTCCCCCTCAGTAGCCGCCCATTGTTCCGCAGCCGCCCAGCCGGCGCGCCGGCTGGCTCAGCAGTCGCGCAGCAGCGGTGACTGGTTGAGCACCTGGGACCGGATCGAGGTGAACTCGGCGCGGACGGCCGGGTCGGCGTCCGCGCGGAAGGCCGCCACCCGGTGGCAGTTCTGGAAGGCCAGCCGGACCCCGAAGTGGCGCTCCAGGCTGCCCCGGATCGCGTCGCTGGCCAGGGCCCGGAGCAGTTGGCCGCGTTCGGCCTCGGACGGCGGTGGCACCTGGTTGTCGGCGAACGGGGCCGCCCCGGCCCTGGCTTCGGTGCTGATCCGCTCGATCAGCGCGTAGGCGTAGGGCAGTGACCGGCGGACGGTGGCCACGAACGCGGCCTCGTTGATCTCACCGCGCTCGGCCTGGTCCAGCAGTCCGGGCGAAACGTCAAGGGACATGATGCTCCTTCGTGGATCAGTGGCTGGCGGTCAGGGCGGGCTGCGCGGTCGGGCCGGGAACGAAATCGGGGTCGATCTGGGCGGCCAGGTCCACTCCGGACCGGTGGCCCCAGGCGGCCGTGTTCTTCCGGTGGAACTCGGCCGCCTGGCGCTGACGCCGGGCCCAGTCCTGCGGGCAGGCGTCCAGGGCCGAGCGGAGCAGGCCGAGCCCGGCCCGGTTGCTGTCCTCCAGCTCGTCCAGCGGCCGCGCGCCCCCTTGCTCCTGGCCCCGGACGAAACCGGACTGGGCGAAACAGGCCAGCAGGTCCCGGCCGACTTCGGCCCGCAGGTAGCCCACGTCGGCCGGGCCGGAGATCTTGTTGCCGACCACGGCCAGGGCTACGTCGTAGCCGGCCGCGTGGTCGCGGTACTGCCGGTACACCGAGACGCCCGGGCGGGACGGCTCGGCGACCAGGAACGTCAGGTCGAACCGGGTGAACAACCCGGACGCGAACGAGTCCGCGCCCGCGGTCATGTCCACCACTACGTACTCCCCCCGCCCGTCGGCCAGGTGGTTGAGGTAGAGCTCGGCCGCCCCGACCTTGGCGTGGTAGCAGGAGACCCCGAGGTCGTCCTCATCGAACGGCCCGGTGGCCAGCAGCCGGACCCCGTCGACGTACCGGCTGAGCCCGCCGTGCAGCGGGTCGTCCCCGCCCGGCCGCAGCAGCCGGGAGCCGGGCCCGGCCGGGGTGGTCTTCACCATCTCGGCCGCCGACCCGATCCGCGGGTTGCTCCCCCGCAGGTAGTCCTTGATGTCCTCCAGATGAGCGCCCATCGCGGGCACGGCCCTGGCCTCGTGCTCGTTCAGCCCGAGGGCCACCCCCAGATGCTGATTGATGTCGGCGTCGATGGCCACCACGGTCGCCCCCGAGGCCGCCACCGCCCGCGCGAACAGCGACGCCAGCGTGGTCTTGCCGCTGCCGCCCTTCCCCACGAACACGACCCTCACAACCCGCGCCCCATCATGCTCATCGCCTGCCTCTCCCGGCTCATGACCCGCCTTCCTGTCTAAGTGAAATGATTTTCATTTTCATTATGAGCATGGCAGCGTCCGCGCGGGTGGTCAACCGGAAACGCGCTGGGCCAACCGCATCAAATGCGCATTCGCAACGGTTCTAGCCGCATCGAATGCGCGATTGATGCGGTTGAGGGATCGTCGCTGTGGCCCAAGTTGACCCGCGCTGAGGCGTCAGGCGCGGGTACGGTCAGGCGCGGGTACGGTCAGGCGTTGGCGCTGGCTGGGACCGCAGAGCTGCGGCGGGAGCGGAGGAGGCGGCGGCCGCGGAGGGAGGCCCAGGCGCGGCCGGTCAGGAAGAAGGCGGCGCCGAGGACGCCGACGAAGAAGCCCAGGGGCCAGTCGGTTTCGTAGGAGATGGCGATGCCGATCCAGACCGTGATCAGGCCGAACGCCACGGACAAGACGACCGCCAGCCAGGGGCGGGCCGTGAACGAGCGCGCGGCGGCGGCCGGGCCGATCATGAGGGAGAACATCAGCAGGGCGCCGACCACGGGGACCGTCATGCTGGTGGCCAGGGCCATGATCAGCAGGAACGCCATTTCCACGCGGCGCGGGCTGACGCCGCGGGCGGCGGCGACCTCGGGCATGGCCGAGGTGAGCATGAGCGGGCGGAAGATCACCAGCAGGGCCAGCACGCTCAGGGCCCCGAGGATGCCGATCGGCAGCAGCACGTCCGGGCTGATGCCGAACACCTCGCCGAACAACAGCGAGTAGGTCTCCTGGGCGTACTGGTCGCCGAGGCTGATGAACAGGGCCCCGATCCCCAGCATGAGGACCAGGATCAGGGCGGTGGCCACGTCGTGCCGGGCCTTGCGCCCGAACGAGCCGATGCCGAGCGCGCCCGCGACCGAGAACACGGCCAGGCCGAGCAGGGTGTTCGCGCCGATCAGGCTGGCTCCGGCCGCGCCCGCGAAGGCGCCGTTGGGGATGGCGTGGGCGGCGAAGGTCGAGCCGCGCAGGACGGCGAAGAAGCCGACCACCCCGGCGATGACCGCGACGATGGTGGCCGCGATCCAGGTGTTCATCATGAAGCCGCTGAACATGATCAGGCACCCACCTCTACCTCGGCGCGAGGGGTGCCGAGACTGGGGGAACGCCGGCGGCGGGCGGGACGGTGCAGGTACGTGAGCAGGTAGGCCACGACGACCAGGGCCACGATGAAGAAGCTGACCGGCCAGGCGTGGCCGTGCGGCGGCCAGTAGTAGCTGTCGTAGGCGAGCAGGATGCCGAGCCAGGTGACGGCCACGCCGATCGCGGCCGCGGTGACCATGGCCCGGACCGGCCCCTTGGCGACCCGCAGCGCGGTGGCGGCCGGGCCGATCAGCAGCGCGGTGCTGAGCACGGCCCCGATGGCCACCGAGGACAGCGAGACCGAGATGGCCAGGGCGACCAGGTAGGCCACGCCGACCGCGCGGACCGGCACGCCCCGGGCCGCGGCCACGTCCGGGCTGAGGGAGGTGAGCAGCAGGACCCGGGACAGGGCCACGATCACGATCAGGGCGATCACGCCCGAGGCGATAAGGGCCGGGACGGTGGAGGGCTGGATGACGAAGATCGAGCCGAACAGCACGGTGAACGAGGCCCCGGTGGTGCTGCTGTGCTGCGAGCCCAGGTACAGGAACAGGGCGGCCAGGCCGAGGGCGGCGCCCAGCACCACGCCGGTGGCCACGTCCCGGCCCCGGCGGCGCTGGACGCCGATGACCTCGAGCATGACCGCGGCCGCGACCCCGAAGGCCAGGAAGCCCCAGAACTGGTTGAGCCCGACCAGGAAGGCCCCGGAGCCGCCGGTGGTGGCCACGTCGGCCAGCGAGTGCCCGGCGAACGACTGGCCCCGGGTCACGGTGAACACGCCGACCACGGCCGAGGTGATGGCCACCACCGTGCCGACCAGCACCGCGACCCGCACCGGGCTGCTGGCCAGCAGCCCGGGCTCGATCAGCCAGTGCATGTCAGGCGACCCCGCTGCCGTAGACCGGGTCGGCCTGGCCGGCCAGGTCGTCCCCCGCGTGCGGGCTGCCGGCGTCCTCGCCGTCGTCGCCGGCCACAATCACCACCCGCCCGTGGACGTGCAGCACGTCCACGTGCTGGCCGTACAGCTGGCTGAGCACGTCGGTCCGGAGCACCTCGTCGGCGCCGCCGACCGCGGCCCGGCCCGCGGCCACGTAGACGATGCGGTCCATGACCGGGGCCAGCGGGTTCATGTCGTGGGCGGAGATCAGCACCGCGATCTGCTGCTCCCGGGCCAGCTTGGCCAGCACGGCCACGATGCCCTGGGCGCTGCGGATGTCCAGGTTGGCCAAGGGCTCGTCGAGCAGCAGCAGCCGGGGGCGGCTGATCAGCGCGTGCGCGATCATGACCCGCTGCTGCTCGCCGCCGGACAGCTCGCCGACCCGCTTGTCGGCGAAGGAGTCGGCCCCGACCGCGCGCAGCGTCTCGGCCACCAGCTCGCGGCGGGCCCGGGACGGGAACGGCACGCCCAGCTTGTTGCCGTCGATGCCCAGCGCCACCACATCCCGGACCCGGAGCGGCATGTCCGGCTCGATCAGCAGCTTCTGCGGCACGTAGCCGACCACCGAGCCGCCGCGGCCATCACCGCGACCAATTGGCCGGCCCAGCCCGAGCAGGCCGCCGCGCCGGTGGCTCCCGCTGGCCTGGCCGGCCACCGTGACCGTGCCAGCCGACGGGGCCAGCAGGCCCAGGATGACCCGCAGGATCGTGGTCTTGCCCGCGCCGTTGGGGCCGATCAGGCCGGTGAACTCGCCGGGCCGGATGGCGAAGCTGACGTCGTGCAGGACTTCGCGGCCGGACAGCCGGACGGTGATCCCGTCCAACCGGAGCAGGTCGCCGGAGGAGGTGGGCAGCTCGGACATCACAGCTTCTCGGTCGACTTCTTACTGGCCACGGCCTGCTGGAGAGCCTTGGTCTCGGCCAGCATCCAGGACTGATAGGTGTAACCGGGGGTCGGCATCGTCTCGTAGACACCCACCACCGGGATGCCGTTGGCTCGCGCCAGCGAGATGTACGACTGGGTCAGGGTATCCGTCACCTGCTGGTTGTAGAGAAACACCTTCACCTTGTGCTCGGTGAACAGGTCGCGCTGCTGGGCCACGTCCTGGGCCGAGGGGTCGGTGCCGTTCATGACGTCGGCCTGGAACGCCCACGGAGTCTGGATGTCAGCCCCGGCCGCCTGCAGCAGGTAGTCGGCGACCGGCTCGGTCACGGCCACCGCGGTGCCCGGGTACTGCTGCCTGAACGCGGCCACGGCCTGGTTCCAGGCGCCGAGGGACTTGACGAAGGTCCTGGCGTTGGCCCGGAAGTAGGCCGCGTGCGACGGCTGCAGGGCGGCCAGGTCGGACGCGACCGCGTTGGCCACGGCCGGCATGGTGGACGGCTTGTACCACAGGTGCGGGTTGGGGGTGCTGTCCGGCAGCCCGAGCAGCTTCTGCACGTCGATCAGCTTGCGGCCGGAGTTGGGCACGGCCTTCTCGATCGAGTCCATGAACGGGTCGTAGCCGACGCCGTTCTGCACCACGAGCTGGGCCCCGCTGACCTCGCGGGCCACGCTGGCGCTGGCCTCGAAGGTGTGCGGGTCGGTGTTGGGGTTGCTCATGATCGCCGAGGCCTGCACGTACCTGCCACCGACCTGCTGGATGACGCTGGTGTACTCGTTCTCGGCGCCGACGGCCACGATCTGGTGGGCCGACGCGGTCGACGAGCCGGTCGCGCCGGAGGAGCAGGCACTGACGGCCAGGGCCGCGCCGGCCGACACCACCACGGCCAGCGTCTTGAGGGGTCGCCCGATGGCGCGGGACCCGATTGTGGGGGACATGGCCGTAATGATAATCATTTCTATTTGGCTCGGTCAAAGCGACCCGGTAACGTGCGGTTGTGACCACGCAATCGGACCGCCCCGCGACCGCTCCGGAGGACGCCGGCCGGCCGCGCGGGACCAAGGTCCGCGGGACGCGGCAGGCCGCCGCGCTGACGGCGGCGCTGGACGGCCTGCCCGGGTTCTGCAGTGCCCAGCAGATCCACGCCGAGCTGCGGCGCCGCGGCGAGCACGTCGGGCTCACCACCGTCTACCGCCACCTGCAGGTCCTCAGCGAGGAAGGCAGCGTCGACTCGATCCGGGACGACCACGGCGAGACGCTCTACCGGCAGTGCGGCACCAGCAGTCACCACCACCATCTGACCTGCCGTGATTGCGGCCGCAGTATTGAAGTCGAAGGTCGCGCGGTTGAGCAGTGGGCCGAGAAGGTGGCCCGGGAAAACGGGTTCACCGAGGTCGGGCACACGGTGGAGCTGTTCGGCCGCTGCCCCGACTGCGCGGGCCAGGACCAGGCCCAGGACCACGGCTGACCGCCCCAGAAACGACGCACGGGCCTGACCAGGTGCTCATAGCGCCTGGTCAGACCCGCCCCGGCCCCCGGACCTGATGAGTCCGGGGGCCAGCTTGCTTGCGGGCGCGCCGCGTTAGGCGGCGATCGCCTGCTCCGCGGAGGCGGACTCCAGCGCCAGCTGGAGCACGTCCCGCACATCCGAGACCGGGTGAACCGTCAGCTGGGACAGAACCTCGTCTGGCACGTCGTCCAGGTCGGGCTCGTTCCGCTTCGGGATCAGCACGGTCGTCATGCCGGCCCGGTGGGCGGCGAGCAGCTTCTGCTTCACGCCCCCGATGGGCAGCACCTTGCCGGTCAGGGAGACCTCACCGGTCATGGCCACGTCGTCGCGGACCGGACGGCCGGACAGCAGCGACGCCAGCGCGGTGGTCATGGTGACCCCGGCGCTCGGGCCGTCCTTGGGAACCGCACCGGCGGGCACGTGGATGTGCACGCC
>DASXJM010000581.1:0-2608 GCA_036497405.1 Streptosporangiaceae bacterium
CTGGCCGTTGGCCCCGAACCGGATCGGCTCACCGTCCTGCAGCCGGATCAGCTGGTCGTCCCGGGACGAGGAGTCCTTGAGCGGAGCGAAGGCGTCGTCATTGAAGATCGGGCAGTTCTGGTAGATCTCAATGAAGGCCGCGCCCCGGTGGTCGGCGGCGGACCGGAGCACGTCGGTCAGGTGCTTGCGGTCCGAGTCGATGCTGCGGGCCACGAAGCTGGCCTCGGCGCCCAGGGCCAGCGACACCGGGTTGAACGGCATGTCCAGCGAGCCGAACGGGGTCGACTTGGTCACCTTGCCCTGCTCGGACGTGGGCGAGTACTGGCCCTTGGTCAGCCCGTAGATCTGGTTGTTGAACAGCAGGATCTTGATGTTGACGTTGCGGCGCAGCGCGTGGATCAGGTGGTTGCCGCCGATGGACAGCGAGTCGCCGTCGCCGGTGATGACCCAGACCGACAGGTCCGGCCGGGACGAAGCCAGCCCGGTGGCGATGGCCGGGGCCCGGCCGTGGATGGAGTGCATCCCGTAGGTGTCCATGTAGTACGGGAGGCGGGACGAGCAGCCGATGCCCGACACCACGACCACGTTCTCCCGCGGCACCTGCAGCTCGGGCAGGAACGCCTGGAACGCGGCCAGGATGGCGTAGTCACCGCAGCCCGGGCACCAGCGCACTTCCTGGTCGGACTTGAAGTCCTTGGTCGACTGCTTGCCTTCGGCCGTGGGGACCAGGGTCAGCGCGGCGGGGCGGTGCCCGTTCCCGCCGTGGCCGTTGGCCCCGTTCGGGGGCAGCGCGGCCTCAGACATTCTCGATCACATCCTTGATCACACCGGCCAGCTCGGCCGCGCCGAACGGCAGGCCGCGCACGCGGTTGTAGGAGATCACGTCGACCAGGAACCGGCCCCGCAGCAGCAATGCCAGCTGCCCCAGGTTGATCTCGGGGACCAGCACCTTGTCGTAGCGGCTGAGCACGTCGCCCAGGTTGGCCGGGAACGGGTTGAGGTGCCGCAGGTGCGCCTGGGCCACCGAGCGGCCGGCCAGCCGGACCCGGCGGCAGCCGGCGCCGATCGCTCCGTAGGTGGAGCCCCAGCCCAGGACCAGCACCCGGGCGTCGCCGTCGGGGTCGTCGATCGCCAGCGGCGGGATGTCGCCCGCGATGCCGTCGATCTTGGCCTGGCGGAGCCGGACCATCCGGTCGTGGTTGTCCGGGTCGTAGGAGATCTCACCGGTCAGGTCGGCCTTTTCGATGCCGCCGATCCGGTGCTCCAGGCCGGCCGTGCCGGGGACCGCCCAGGGCCGGGCCATGGTCTCCGGGTCGCGCTGGTAGGGCCGGAAGTCGATCTTCCCGTCTTCGCCGGCCCAGTCGTCGGCGGTGGCGAACCGGACGTCCCTGGTCAGGTCGGGCAGGCCCTCGGTGTCCGGGATCAGCCACGGCTCGGACCCGTTGGCCAGGTACCCGTCGGACAGCAGGATGACCGGGGTCCGGTACTTGACCGCCAGCCGGGTGGCCTCGATCGCGGTGCTGAAGCAGTCGGCCGGGCTGGACGGCGCGACCACCGGCAGCGGCGACTCGCCGTTCCGGCCGAACAGCGCCTGCAGCAGGTCGGCCTGCTCGGTCTTGGTCGGCATGCCGGTGGACGGCCCGGCCCGCTGGATGTCGCACACGATCAGCGGCAGCTCGAGCGAGACCCCCAGGCCGATCGTCTCCTCCTTGAGGAGCATGCCCGGCCCGGACGTGGTGGTCACGCCCAGGGAACCGCCGAACGCGGCGCCGAGCGCGGCCCCGACCCCGGCGATCTCGTCCTCGGCCTGGAACGTGCGCACGCCGAACCGCTTCTGCTTGGCCAGCTCGTGCAGGATGTCCGAGGCGGGCGTGATCGGGTACGAGCCCAGGAACAGCGGCAGCCCGGACAGCTGGGAGCCAGCGATCAGGCCGTAGGCCAGCGCGGTGTTGCCGGTGATGTTGCGGTAGGTGCCGGGCTTGAGCGTGGCCGGCTTGACCTCGTACTTGACCGAGAACGCCTCGGTGGTCTCACCGAAGTTCCAGCCCGCATGGAAGGCAGCGATGTTGGCCTTCATGATCTCGGGCTTGGTCGCGAACCGGGACCGCAGGAACTTGAGCGTGCCCTCCTGGGGCCGGTCGTACAGCCAGGACAGCAGCCCGAGGGCGAACATGTTCTTGGCCCGCTCGGCGTCCTTGCGGCTGACCTCGAACTCTTCCAGCGCCTTGACCGTCATCGAGGTGATGGGCATCGCGTGCAGGTTGTACTCCGACAGCGACCCGTCGTCCAGCGGGCTCACCGTGTACCCGACCTTGGTCAGGTTGCGCTTGGTGAATTCGTCGGTGTTGAGGATCAGGTCCGCACCCCGGGGCAGGTCACGGAGGTTGGCCTTGAGAGCGGCCGGGTTCATGGCCACCAGCACATTGGGCGCATCGCCGGGCGTCAGGATGTCATGGTCAGCGAAGTGGACCTGGAAGCTCGACACTCCCGGCAGCGTGCCGGCCGGGGCGCGGATCTCAGCCGGGAAGTTCGGCAGCGTGGAAAGGTCGTTACCGAAGACGGCCGTTTCCTGGGTGAACCGGTCACCCGCAAGTTGCATGCCGTCGCC
>DASXJM010000582.1:0-10364 GCA_036497405.1 Streptosporangiaceae bacterium
TCCTCCGTGCGGCCGACTTGCCACGAAGGAGTGACCTCATGGACTGGCGCCATAACGCCGCCTGCCGTGACGTGGATCCTGAGTTGTTCTTTCCGATCGGAAACACCGGTCCAGCACTTCTCCAGATCGACGAAGCCAAGCGCGTTTGTCATCGTTGTCCGGTCATGGAGCCCTGCCTCCACTGGGCCATTGAATCCGGCCAGGACGGTGGGGTCTGGGGCGGCATGAGCGAAGACGAGCGACGGGCCCTCAAGCGCCGCTCGCTGCGCGTGCGCGCCCGGACGCACGTCTGACCCGAATCCCTTTATCTGGACGCGGGCGAGCCGGACTCCGGCACCGTGTCCGCCCTGAGCAACTGACCGTTCCGCCATGATCGCGGGCCCGGCCGCCGACGCGGCTACCGGCCCGTGGTCATGGCCGTTTTATTTTCCCGAAGGTTGGTTATCCGGCTGCCGGGCCCAGTCCGGGACCCAGATATCGCCGCCCGGGTGGTCCCGGTAACTGAGGGCCAGGTGCTCGCGCAGGGCCCGCAGGGCCGGGTGCGGGTTGTCCCGGCGCCAGATCAGCGAGTGCGGGTAGACCGGGACCGGGTCGCGCAGCGGGATGCGGCGCAGGTCCCAGTCGGCCGGCCAGACCAGGTGGGTCTGCTCGCCGATCAGGGAGGCCAGGTCCGGGGAGCCGGCCAGCACGTCCAGCAGCGGCCGGGTGCCGAAGTCGGGGCCGGTCACATCCAGGCTGAGGCCGAAGGCGGCGGCCAGATCGGCATAGAACGCCGTCCACTCGGTGCCCGGGTCGAGCGCGGGCATCCAGATCGGGAGCCCGGCCAGCTGGGCCGGGGTCAGCGAACCCTGGCTGGCCAGCGGGTGGGCCGGGCCGGTGAGCAGCTGAACCGGCTCGTCCAGCACGCGGGCGGCGGCGATCCCGGCGGGCAGCCGGCGGGCGGCCCATGAGGCGGCCGGGGTGATGGCCCGGAACGAGGCATCGACCGTGCCGTCCCGGACCGCTTCGATGGCGGCCCGGGCGTCGAACAGCCGCACGACCTCCAGGGGCGTGCCCGGGTGGGCACGGTGGAAATCAGCCAGCAGCCGGGCCGGGGCGATCCGGCGGCTGATCACGTCCACCCGCAGGGCCTGGCCACCGGGACGGACCGAAGCCACGGCCAGGTCCGCGGCCCGGAGCAGGTCCCGGGCGTGGGGCAGGAAGGCCCGGCCGTCCCCGGTGAGGTCGGCCCCGCGCGGGGTGCGGACGAACAGGGCCACCCCCAGGTCCTTCTCCAGCGCGGCCACCCGCTTGGACACCGCCTGCTGTGAGACGCCCAGGTCGGCGGCGGCCGCGGAGAACTGACCCGCCTCGGCGACGGCCACGAACGTGCGCACGGCATGGGTCTCCATGGCGGCCGACCCTAGCGTCACAACGGCCCGTTGTGACGCGCCCGGCGCGCGGTTGTTGGCGGCCGGGGCCCGGTTTCCGCTTGGATCGGGCAGTGTTGGATCGGCTGGGACCGGGTGGGACAGGACACGACGAGGGCAGGGGCGGCGCATGCTGGGCTGGCGGTCGCTGGGACGGCAGTTCGAGTGCCTGTGGGCCGCCTACGCGGTGAGCTCGTTCGGCACCTGCTTCGCGTTCGGCGCGTTCCCGCTCATCGCCATCGTCGTGCTGCACTCCAGCCCGGCCGAAGTGTCGGCGCTGGCCGCGGTGGGCACGGCGGTCGGGGCGGCGGTCGCGGTGCCGCTCGGCCCGTGGATGGAGTTCAGGGCCAAGCGGCCGGTGATGATGACGATGGACCTGAGCCGGTTCGCGGCCATGGCCAGTATCCCGCTGGCCTACGCCTTCGGCGTGCTGACCTTCGGGCAGTTGCTGGGGGTGTCGGTCATCTCCGGCGCCGCCGACATCACGTTCAAGGCGGCCAGCGGGGCGTGCCTGAAATCCGTGGTGGCCCCGGGCGACCTGCTCACCGCCAACGCGCGGATGGAGTCCACCACCTGGAGCTCGACCGTGCTCGGGCCCCCGCTGGGCGGGGCCGCCATCGGGCTGCTGGGCCCGGTGACCACGGTGCTGGCCGACGCGGCCAGCTACCTGCTGTCGGCACTGGGGATCCGGGCCATCGGCGGCCAGGAGCCGCGTCCGGCCCGCCCCGCCCGGCCGGAGACGGCCCGGGCCCGGGCCGCGGACCTGCTCGACGGCTGGCGGTACATCCTGGACCACCCGACCCTGCGCCGCCAGTTCTGGAACCACGTCTTCTTCAGCGGGCTGATCATGGCCACCGAGCCCCTGCTGGCCGTGCTCATGCTGGGCCGGCTGCACTTCCGGCCCTGGCAGTACGGGCTGGCCTTCGCGGTGCCGTGCCTGGGCGGCCTGGCCGGCTCCCGGCTCTCGCGGCGGGCCGTGGACCGGTTCGGGCGGCGCCGGGTCATGCTGGTGGGCGGGACCGTGCGGGCCTGCTGGCCGGTCTGGCTGGTGTTCATGGGCCCGGGGATCGGTGGGCTGCTGCTGGTCATGGCGGCCGAACTGGGACTGATTGTGTGCATCGGCCTGTCCAACCCGGTGTTCGCCACCTACCGGCTGGAGCAGAGCCCGCCCGACCGGGTGGCCCGGGTGCTGTCGGCCTGGTCGGTGAGCACCAAGGCCTCGATCGCGGCCTTGACCGCGCTGGGCGGCCTGCTGGCCACCTACCTCGGCCCGCGGGCCGCGATCGGCGTGGCGGGGGCGCTACTGCTGGGCACGCCGCTACTGCTGCCCTGGCGCGGCGGTGCCGGCCTCGGGTCCGCCCGCCCCGAGGCGAGCCCGGCGGAAGTGGGCGCCCGCGCGGCCTAGGCTTCGTCGACCGGCAGGTCGACCAGGGCCTGGGTGCCGCCCTCGGCCCGCGGGGTGATCTCCAGCTTGCCGCCCAGTTCGCCCACGACCAGGGTGCGGACGATCTGCAGGCCGAGCGAGTTCGACGACCCGGGGTCGAAGTCCTCGGGCAGGCCGACCCCGTCGTCGATGACGACCACGGTCAGCCGGTCGGGGCCGCGCATCGCGCTGACCTCGACCCGGCCGGACGACCGGGGCGGGGTGGCCGACGCGGCCGCCTCCGGGTAGGCGAAGCCGTGCTGGAGCGCGTTCTGCAGCAGCTCGGTCAGGACCAGGGCCAGCGGCATGGCCACGTAGGCCGGGAGCAGGCCGAACTTGCCGGTCAGCTTGGGCGTGACCCGGATCTCGGTCCCGGCCACCTCGGTGGCCATCATCACCACCCGGTCGGCGACCTCGTCGAAGGCCACGATCTCGTCCGGGGCGTGGGACAGGGTCTCGTGCACGATCGCGATCGATCCGACCCGGCGGGTGGCATCCTCCAGCGCGGCCCGGGCCTCCGGGCCGTGCAGCCGCCGGGCCTGCAGGCGGAGCAGGGCCGCCACCGTCTGCAGGTTGTTCTTGACCCGGTGGTGGATCTCCCGGATGGTGGCGTCCTTGGTCATCAGCTCGCGCTCGCGGCGGCGCAACTCGGTGACGTCCCGGACCAGGATCAGGGCCCCGGTCCGGTCCCCGCCCACGATGAGCGGGATGGCCCGCAGCTGCAGCACGGAGCCGTTACCCTCGACCTCCGCGTCCCGGGGCGACCGGCCGCAGGCGACCAGCATCAGCGACTCGTCGACCGGCTCGCCGGGCGAGCACAGCTTGGCGGTCAGCGGGCCCAGCTCGGCCCCGACAAGGTCGGTGGCCAGGCCCAGGCGGCGGAAGGCGGACAGCGCGTTGGGGCTGGCGTAGGTCACCCGGCCCGCCCGGCCCAGGCGCAGCAGGCCGTCCCCGACCCGGGGCGACCGCACCAGCTGGGCCTCCTCGCCGAACGGGAACGTGCCCTCGGCCACCATCCGGGCCAGGTCGTCCGCGCCCTGCAGGTAGGTCAGCTCCAGGCGGCTGGGGGTGCGGGCCGAGTTCAGGTTGGTGTTCCGCTCGATGACCGCGATGACCCGGCCCTCGCGGGTGACCGGGATCGTCTCCGCCCGCACCGGGACCCCGGTGGTCCAGTCCGGGTCGCTCTCCCGCCAGATCCGGCGCTCGTCCTTGGCCGTGTCCAGCAGCGGCTTTTCCTCCGGCTCGGCCAGCTGCCCGACCACGTCGTCCAGGAACGAGGTCGGGCCGGTGGTCGGCCGCATCTGGGCCAGCGCCATCCAGCCGCTGCCGTCCCGCAGCGGAGCCCACAGGATCAGGTCCGCGAAGGACAGGTCGGCGAGCAGTTGCCAGTCGGACACCAGGGCATGCAGGCACTCAAGATCGGCGCGCGTCAAGCTGGTGTGGCGTCTGGCCAGGTCGGTCAGGGTGGGCACACCTCCATAATCGCATCTACCCAGGACTGATTCCCGCCCTGTCCAGGAGCGGATCCGCCACACTTTGCTGACCAGGGCGCCTGGTAAGACGAAAGCAGGCGACGAGGACGGGGGCAGGGTTGGGCACGGAGACAGCTCGCGGGGTGGAAGCGCTGACGGCGCTGCGGACGGCGGCGGCGGCGCGGCGGGAGGCCGGGCTGGCCCGGAGCCTGCGGCCGCGGGCGCCCGGCGGGGACGGGCGGCTGGACCTGGCCTCCAACGACTACCTGGGCCTGGCCGCCGATCCGCGGCTGGCCGAAGCGGCCGCGGCCGCGGCCCGGGCCTGGGGCCCGGGGTCCACCGGGTCCCGGCTGGTCACCGGCAGCACCGAGCTGCACACGCGGCTGGAGGACGAGCTGGCCGACTTCACCGGAGCCGGCCGGGCCCTGGTGTTCTCCTCCGGCTACCTGGCCAACCTGGCCGTGGTGCCCGCCCTGGCCCAGGTGCTGGGCCCGGGCCGGGACGGACCCGGTAGCGGACCGGGCGTGCTGATCGTCTCGGACGCGGCCAACCACGCTTCGCTGATCGACGCCTGCCGGCTGGCCCGGGCCCAGGGAGCCCGGGTCGAGGTGACGCCGCACCGAGATGTGGCCGCGGTGGAGCGGGCTCTGGCCGGGCGGGCCGAACGGTTCGCCCTGGTTGTCACCGACACCGTGTTCTCGGTGGCCGGCGACCTGGCCCCCGTGCGCGACCTGCACCGCGTGGCCGCCCGCCACCGGGCCCTGCTGGTCCTGGACGAGGCGCACGCCCTGGGGGTGCTCGGGCCGGGTGGCCGCGGCGCCGCGGCCGCGGCCGGGATCGCCGGGGCCCCGGACGTTATCCGGACGTTCACCTTGTCCAAGTCACTGAGCGGCCAGGGTGGCGCGGTGGCCGGGGCCGCCGAGGTCATCGAGACCCTGGTCGACGTGGGCCGGACGTTCATCTTTGACACCGGGCTGGCCCCGCCCAGTGTGGCCGCGGCCCGGGCCGCCCTGGCCATCCTGCGCGATCAGCCGGAGCTGGGCCAGCGGGCTCGCGATCACGCCCGGCGGCTGGCCGGGCGGGCCGCCGAGCTGGGCCTGGCCGCCGGCGAACCAGCCGGGGCGGTGGTGCGGGTGGTGCTCGGCGAGCCCGCCGTGGCCGTGCCCGCGCAGCAGCTCTGCGCCGCTCACGGCGTGCGGGTGGGGTGCTTCCGGCCGCCGTCGGTGCCACGGGGCCAGGCCTGCCTCCGGCTGACCGCGCGGGCCAACCTCACAGAAGTTCACCTCGAATTGGCATTCCGCGCACTGGGTGTAGTGAGAGATCATGTCCGGATAACCGCATGAGCGGGAAGGAATTAACATGACCGTCTCCCCTATCCCGGTGCCCCCGGACGAGACCAGCGTGCCCGAGGTCCGTGGGGGGAGTCTGGGCGGGGGGAGCACGCGGCTGAGCGGGACCAGTGGGCCGGAGGACACGGCGCCCAGCACGCTGCTGCGGATGCCCAAGTACTACACGGTCAAGCGCCAGCTGCTGGACCTGATCGCCAGCCTGAACCCGGGCAGCCCGGTGCCGCCCGAGCGCGAGCTGGCCCGCGACTACGGCACCTCCCGGACCACGGTCCGGCAGGCCCTGGCCGAGCTGGTGGTCGAGGGCCGCCTGCTGCGGCGCCAGGGCAAGGGCACGTTCGTGGCCAAGCCCAAGGTCTCCCAGTCCCTGGAGCTGGCCAGCTACACCGAGGGCATGCGGGCCCACGGCCTGCACCCGCAGACCCGGATCCTGGAGATCGGCTACATGGCCGCCGACGAGGACCTGGCCGCGCGGCTGGGCATCCGGCCGGGCGGCCGCACCCTGCGCATCCACCGGCTCCGGCTGGCCGACGGTGAGCCCATGTCGGTCGACACCTCCCACCTGCCCGCCCGCCGGTTCCCCGGCCTGCGCAAGCAGCTCAAGCGGCACAGCTCGCTGTACGAGACGCTGGCCTCGGCCTACGGGGTGCGGCTGACCGAGGCCGAGGAGACCATCGAGACCGTGCTGGCCGACCCGCACAACGCGGACCTGCTGGCGGTGGACACCGGCCTGCCGCTGCTGCTGCTGTCCCGGCACGCGGTCGACGTGACCGGCGAGACCGTGGAGTGGGCCCAGTCCTGGTACCGGGGCGACCGCTACAAGTTCGTCACCCGGCTGCGCCGGTTACCGGACCGGCCATCGGAGTGAGCCCGCTCATCATCACCGGTACCGGAACCGGGGTCGGCAAGACCATCACGACCGCGGCCGTGGCCGCCCTGGCCCGGGCCCGCGGCCAGCGGGTCGCCGTGGTCAAGCCGGCCCAGACCGGGGAACCACCCGGGACGCCGCCGGCCGCGCCCGGTGACCTGGCCGTGGTACACGCCCTCACCGGCCTCGACGACCTGCACGAGCTGGCCCGGTACCCCGACCCGCTGTCCCCCGAGGCGGCGGCCCGGACCGCCGGGCAGCCACCGCTGGACCTGCGCCGGGCCGTCGATTACATCGCGGCCCTGGCCGAGGATCGGGACCTGGTGCTGGTCGAGGGCGCGGGCGGGCTGCTGGTCCGCTACGACCCGGCCGGGACCACCATCGCCGACCTGGCCGCCATGCTGGACGCCCCGGTGCTGGTGGTCACCGCGGCCGGCCTGGGCACGCTCAACCACACCGCGCTGACCTTGGAGGCCCTGGCCACCCGCAAGCTGGCCTGCGCGGGCGTGGTCATCGGCAGCTGGCCGGACCGGCCCGGCCTGGCCGAACGCCTGAACCTGGACGACCTGGCCGCGCTGGCGGGGCAGCCCGTCGCTGGCCTCCTCCCGGCGGGCGCCGGCCGCCTCAAGGCGGACCAGTTCACCGAGATGGCCGCCCGCGGCCTCGCGCCCGCGCTGGGCGGGTCGTTCGACGTCAGCGCGTTCCCCACGGCGGCGGCCGGGGTGGCCGGCGGGCGCGGGCGGCCAACAATCGGCGATCTGTAACTCCCGACCCATTGCCCTCGTTGCGAACGCGGAGCAACATTGTGGTGACTTTTGTAGACCATGTCACCTGGGGGCTACGGAGGGAGACCGATGGCTGACAACGGCCGGCTACGCCGCCGGCGCCCGGTGGTGCTGCTGCTGGTGGTGCCGCTCATCGCGGTCCTCATCCCGGAGTTCTACAACTTCGGCAACCCGGCCATCGGCGGCATGCCGTTCTTCTACTGGTGGCAGCTGGCCTGGATCGCCGGGGTCGCCGCCTGTACCGGGATCGTCTACCTCACGACCAGGAGCCCGCGGTGATCCCCCCGTTCAGCGGTCTCGAGTTCGGCATCGTGCTGGCGATGTTCGCCATCGTCACCGTGCTCGGTTTCGCCGCGACCCGCTGGCGGCGGGGCGCCACGCTGGCCAGCGTGGAGGAGTGGGGACTGGGCGGCCGCCGGTTCGGGACCTGGGTGACCTGGTTCCTGCTCGGCGGTGACCTGTACACCGCCTACACGTTCGTGGCCGTCCCCGCCCTGCTGTTCGGGAGCGGCGCGATCGGCTTCTACGCGGTGCCGTACACCATCGTGGCCTGGCCGCTGGTGATGTTCGTGGCCGCCCGGATGTGGTCGGTCTGCCACGAGCGCGGTTATGCCACCGCGGCCGAATTCGTCCGCGGCCGCCACGGGTCGATGGTGCTCTCCCTGCTCGTGGCCATCACCGGCATCGTCGCCACCCTGCCCTACATCGCGCTCCAGCTGACGGGCATCAAGGCCATCGTCGAGGCGATGGGCATCGGCGGGGACTGGCCGCTGTGGATCGCGTTCATCGTGCTGGCCGCCTACACGTTCACCTCCGGCCTGCGGGCGCCGGCGCTGATCGCGTTCGTCAAGGACATTCTGATCTACGTCGTGGTCCTGGTGGCGATCATCTACATCCCGTACAAGCTGGGCGGCTACGACGTCATCTTCCGCCGGGCGGGCACCGCGCTCGTCCCCAAGAAGGCCGGCACCCTGCTGGCCGGACCGCAGTACCTGGGCTATTCAACGCTGGCGCTGGGCTCGGCCCTGGCCCTGTTCCTCTACCCGCACGCGACGACCGGCGTGCTCGCCGCCAAGAGCCGGGACACCGTCAAGAAGAACATGGCGCTGCTGCCCGCGTACTCGCTGATGCTGGGCTTCATCGCGCTGCTCGGCTACATGGCGCTGGCCGCCCACGTCAAGCCGGTGGGCGGCACCGCCAAGGCCCCCGACACCACCACGATCGTCCCGATGCTGTTCAACACCGAGTTCCCGCGCTGGTTCGCCGGGCTCGCCTTCGGCGCCATCGCCATCGGCGCGCTGGTTCCAGCGGCCATCATGGCCATCGCGGCCGCGAACACGTTTGCCCGCGACATCTACCGGCCCTACCTCCGGCCGACGGCCAGCGACCGCGAGGAGGGGCTGGTCAGCCAGATCGCGTCGGTGGTGCTCAAGCTGGGCGCGGTCGCCGTCATCGTCGCCCTCAAGGTTTCGTTCGCGATCGAGCTCCAGCTCATCGGCGGCGTGATCATCATCGAGATCCTGCCGTCGGTCGTCCTCGGCCTGTACACCCGGTGGTTCCACCAGTGGGCGCTGGTGGCCGGCTGGGTGGTGGGCATGGGCCTGTCGGTCTACATGCTCTACGTCACCCCCAGCAAGACGGCGGCGCACTTCGGCAGCGCGTCGTTCGCGTTCAGTACCTGGGGCTTCGACACCAAGGTGACGATCTGGACCGGGATCATCGGACTGGCCGCGAACCTGATCGTGGCGGCCGCGCTGACACCCCTGCTCGGCCGGCTGCCGCGCGGACGGGACGAAACCAGCCCGGCCGACTACGAGGACAACGAGGCGCCCGCGATGCCACTCGGCGGCCCGGCCGTCAGTTAACTGGTTGGTAACATCGCGGAATGACTGATCAGGAGGAGCGGCGGCACGGCGGGGCGCTGGCGGTCGAGGTGGCCCGCGGGCACGGCGTGACCCACATGTTCACGCTGTCCGGCGGGCATGTGTTCCCGCTCTACGACGGCGCGGTGCACTCCGAGCCGCCGCTGCCGCTGGTCGACGTCCGGCACGAGCAGACCGCGGTATTCGCGGCCGAGGCCACCGCCCGGCTGACCCGCTCCCCCGGGCTGGCCGTGGTCACGGCCGGGCCGGGGGTGACCAACAGCGTCAGCGCGGTCACCACCGCCCACTTCAACGGGGCCCCGGTGGTGGTGCTGGGCGGCCGCGCCCCCGACTACCGCTGGGGCGCGGGCAGCCTGCAGGAGATCGATCACCCGCCGCTGCTGGCCCCGGTGACCAAGCGAGCCTGGACCGAGCACGCCACCGCGCAGGTGGCGGGGTCGGTGGACGAGGCGTTCCGGCTGGCGGGCACCCCGCACCGGGGGCCGGTGTTCCTGGACGTGTCCCTGGAGGCGATCTACGATCAGGCCGCGCCGGACGCACGGGCTTACGGTGCGGCGGCGGCGGGCGCGGCCCCGGACCCGGGGGTGGTCGGCGACATCGCCGACCGGCTGGCCCAGGCCCAGCGGCCGGTGCTGGTGCTGGGGTCGGACGTGTGGCTGGACGGCGCCGAGGACGCGGCCCGCGCTTGCGCCGAAGCCTGGTCGGTGCCGGTCATCGCCAACGGCCAGGGCCGCGGCATCCTGCCCGCCGGGCACCCGCAGCTGATCACCCGGGCCCGGTCGGTGGCGTTCCGCGAGGCCGACCTGGTCGTGGTGGCCGGAGCGCCGCTGGACTTCCGGCTCGGCTACGGCCAGTTCGGGGCCGGGGACGAGAAGGCCCCGGTCATCCACGTGGCCGACAGCCCGGGCCAGCTGGCCACCCACTGCCCGCTGGCCGCGGCGGCGGCCGGGGACCTGAGCGCGTTCTTCGCCGCCCTGGGCACCGCCCCGGTGGAATCCGACGCCCGCGACGCCTGGCTGGCCAAGCTGCAAGAGACCGCGCGGGCCGCGATCGAGGCCGACGGCCCGCTGCTGGCCAGCGCGGCCACGCCGATCCACCCGATGCGGATCTACGGCGAGCTGAACCGGGTGCTGGCCGACGACGCGGTGATCATCGGCGACGGCGGCGACTTCGTGTCG